>JAZQOZ010000138.1:0-2708 GCA_045628085.1 Oscillospiraceae bacterium
TTATAGGAGGACTTACAACGGCATCCTCGTCAGCCGTTTTCAGCTTGAACAGCGAGACCTGCAAAAACAAGCTGGGCATAGATAAAAGCATTGTGGAATTCGGTGTTCCGCTCGGACAGGTGCTGTTTATGCCGGGCAGCGGAGGATTGTATTTTGTGGTGGGTGTGTCATTGTGCGAAATGTATTCTGTATCCATCACAATTCAGAAAGTCATTGTACTACTTGTGATAGCGGTTGTCCTCGCAATTGCTTCCCCGCCAATACCCGGAGGAGCACTCACCTGCTATTCCATAATAATAACTCAAATGGGTGTGCCTGCGGATGCAATAGCGGTTTGTGTAACGCTGGATGTAGTTTTTGACTTCCTTGAAACAGGCGTCAACCTGTTTAGTCTTGAGACTCAGCTAGCAGAGGTTGCGGGCAAGCTTAATCTGCTTGACACAGACATCTTACGATCGAAGTGTTCTGCGAAGACAGTGAATCAATAAAAATTCAATTGCTTTTAGGATAACAACATTTCAGTTTAACCATCGGAGGCAACCATGTTTTTTCAATTTTCAAAAAACGGAATGGAACAGATTGAAGCTGGCAACATTGACTCCAACACTCTGACGATTGGATATTTGAACGTTGAGGAACTGAATGCGCTCAACAATCAGTTCAGATTCGACGAAAGCAATATCGAGGCATGCAAAAACGCAAATACGCTTTTCTGCACCGGCGTTGAAGTGCATACGGACTATACCTTTACCGAGCTGCGTATTCTCAACGATTACGATGAGGCGGACGATTACATCGCCCTCTTCATGAAGCAAAACCTGATGCTGGTAGTCGATATCAGTGATGAAGATGGTTCGACGCATGCAAAGTATCTGTCTGCGCTCAAAAAATATCCCGCAGAAAAGATCAGTTGTGAAAAAGTTCTTGCCGCCTTTCTTGATTTGCTTCTTGCGGGCGACAACACAGTCTTAGAGACCATCGAATCCGATCTCTCCGAGCAGGAAGAATCGCTTTTTGAGAAGAGAATAGATAAGAGTTTTAACCTTCATCTGCTGCAAACAAAGAAACTGCTGTCCAAGCGTCATTCTTATTATTCTCAGCTGATGGAGATTGCTGATTCAGTCTGTGAGAATGACAACGGAATCTTCAATGAAGCCTATCTGATCTACGTTGACAACGTATCAAAGCGCATTGCTCGCCTGAGAGAGGATACATCCAGTCTGAAAAACACTGTAGAACATCTTCAAGATGCATACTCCTCTTACCTTGACAGCAATATGAACAACACGATGAAGATTTTCACCGTGCTCACCAGTATTTTCTTTCCTCTGACGATTATTGTCGGGTGGTATGGTATGAACTTCCAGTATATGCCGGAGCTTGCATGGAAGTTTGGCTACGTCTATGTCATTGTTCTTTCTGTCTTGACTGTACTGGTCTTTGCTGCCATCGGTAAATGGAAAAAGTGGTTCTAATGATCAATAATAATGGAGAATCAAGAACTGACTTCGCGTCAGGTCTTGATTCTCTTAGTTTTTGAACCCTGCGCGGAAAACACAAGGGTTATTTGCCAACTAGATGCTCAATGAATTCTGTCAGGCTGGTTTTTCGGCAAAGATAACTGGAATAATCATCAAAAGCCATAAGCCGAAGATTTGAATCTGATTTCGGATAACGTAAAATCTGTTGTGGCAATGTTTTTCTTATGCTATAATTATTTATCCAAACTATTTCCGCTTGATATATTCCGCAGCTGCAGAATCAATAATTAGTATCGCGCAATTTTGAAAGGCAATTGATATGGACAAAATCAAAAAGTATTTTGGCGAAGTTGAAATGACTTGGGCAAAGGTAATAATCCTTGCCGTTGTTACTGCGGTAATCACCGCAGGTCTGAATGAAATTCACGCACTCGACGAAACCTCTTTTCAGGATATTGCTATCAGCTACGAGTGCTGGATTCTGTTTGCGGTTTTCATCATAGTCAACTGCAAAGTTTGGTGGGAGGCATCACTCAAGTGCTTTGTCTTCTTCCTTATCAGCCAACCGCTCATCTATCTGATTGAGGTACCTTTCGAGTCTATGGGCTGGGACATTTTCCAGTACTACAGATTCTGGTTTAAAATGACCGTGCTTACTCTACCCGGCGCTGCAATTGCCTTCCAGGTAAAGCGCAAGAACTGGCTCAGTGTTGCGGTTTTGTCCGTTGCTAACGCTTTTCTTGCCTGTATGTGCGTCGACTACTTCGATACTGCATTCTACCATTTCCCTCACCATCTGCTCAGCAGTATATTCTGCCTTGCTCTTGCGGTTTTCTTTGTTTTTGTTCTGCTTGATGATAAAAAACACCGTATTGCCGCGCTGGCAGTTATCCTAATAGCACTTGCCGTTTCAACAGGCATCACAATAAAACAAAACAGCGGTGGACAATCCGTATATCTTGCTCTCGATGACGGACAATGGGTCTGCACCGTTGAAGATGATAGCATTGCCTCTGTTGACATTGAAAACGGCAACGAAGCAACAATAACCTCAAAGACAAACGGCTCAACAATTATCAGCTTCCAAAATTCCGACGGAACTGTCGAGGATTTCACATTTCTTGCAAAAGGCAAAAACCTGTCAATCATCCCGATTGACTGAGATGAAGCCATGTCTTGCGATTTAAACCGTTTCATAAGCGATCCTCGCCCCCAGGACTAAAACAA
>JAZQOZ010000139.1:0-1662 GCA_045628085.1 Oscillospiraceae bacterium
CATGAAAACTGCAAGGGAGCAAAATCGGCTGTCGGCACTGCCAAATTATAATGGGGAATAAACGGCGTTTTATTCTGTCCGCACCTCTGTGAGTGTGACACAGTTTTTTTCGCGTTTGCCGGAGCTGTCGGAAACGGAGTACACTTCCAGATCAACGCTTGTCGCATCCTGCGGCGGTTCAACGGTGATCTCAATGATGCCGTTTTCGTCCGGTTTCAATGTGCCGAGTGAATTCTGTATCCATTTGCCGTCAGCGCCGGTTGCTGCATTGATCTGATACGGATCCCAGTAGCCCCAGCCCATATTCACTGCTGTGCCGGATTCCGCATTGACACAGAAAGTGACCGTTTTGCCGCCCAGTCCGTTTGTCATGCGCCATTTTCCGGTTTCTTCTTCCGTGAAATCCGCGAAGATCACGGCTTTTTCATCTGTATCGTTTTGCAGGAGCTTTTGTTTGAGCAGGGAAAGATCAGCGGCATTCAGGCGCTTGTCACCGTTCAGATCGGCATTTTCGGCGGAGATATGCGGTATAGATTCCGTACAGAGCCATTCCTGAAGAAAAGTGGCATCGGTCATGTCGATCTGACCGTCCTCATTGACATCGCCTGCGAGCCGATACCCTCTGACCTGTAAAACACGGTTTCCGGAGCAGGTACATTCTGCCGGTTCGACATGATTCCGGAACACCTCGTTCGTTCCGAATATGCCGCTGACTGTAAATCCGGTGCATTCCCATGTTCCGAGCGGTTCGTCTGCGAACGGATTGCCGGAAGGCGCATAGGGTTCGGTGAATGCTGTGGTTGTTGTCGCTGCTGTGAATTAAATACAGTATATCATATTACAGAATGATTGCCAATCTGTATTTACATTTCTGCTTGCATTTTGGTAAAATTGATGCACTTGGGTGTACGCTGAATAGATATTGTCTGACCGATTTGCTGATCGAAAACACATCTGCGATAAAATTAAGATATTGGATACCTGTCAGATTATCATAGAGATCAGGGTTGTCGGGGATATAAGCCGTGAATGATTTGCAGAGCAGCGGTTCATCTTTGACGGAATGCCCGTCGATATAGATATCGCCTTCGGTGAAATCCAGTACACCGACGACCGCACGGATCGTTGTCGATTTTCCGGCACCGTTATGTCCGATAAAGCCGAAAATGTCACCGCTTTCCACGGTCAGGGTGACATGATCTGCCGTCGTTTTGTTTTCACCGAAGATTTTGGTATAGCCTTTGATCTCCGGTATTGCGCGCTTGTTTTCCATAGTCAAACCTCATTTCTGAAAATGTCATAGACGGGATATAGATGCAAAATCGTCAACGATTTCTGATGAATATATATATTAACATATTTTGAAAAGGTCATATATACTGAAATTGAAATGCTGTTCAAGAGCTGAAAAGAACTTTTGAAAAAAAGATTTTACACGTATTTTGTCGAATAATGACGAATCAGGTTGACAATTTAAACAGAATGTGATATGATGAAATCGACCGAGATGTCAGAAAGGAAGCTGAGGCATGGAACATGGCAGTATGCAGCATTTTCAGCGTGAAACAGCACTGCGTCAAGTGCTTGATAATTTGAAAATACCGGCAGAAAGCAGCGGATCGCGGCTGCTTATGTCTGCTGTCCTCAAAGCTGCTGATGCAC
>JAZQOZ010000140.1:0-3410 GCA_045628085.1 Oscillospiraceae bacterium
GGTTGCCGCTTTCGCTGTCACCGAGGACGGCACGGTGACTGATCTCCCCTTTCAGATTGCAGACAAATGCTTTTTCAGATACATCAAAGAATGTTACCATATCGAATCCCTTGTAGCTGCCGATCGTTTTATGGATACTCAGACAATCTTCCTTTGCCGCTTGCGTCATTGCTCTGACCAATGCTTTTCCGGCTGCTTCACGGTCGGTATAGACCTTGCCCTGAATCGTGATCGAGAAACAATCCTCACCTTTTTCGTCTTTCATCGGAATCCATGCCTGATATTTCTCAATATCCGCTTGCATACCGACTGCTCTCTGCTGCAAATGTGTCAACTGCTGCGGAATCTCATGCTGCACTCTGTCCTCTATGCGATACTGGTCTTTATAGAATTTTGCTTTTGCAGTACGCAGCTTTGCCACATCAATGTCAAGCTGCATTTTCTCTTTGATCTCCGGACTTCCGGCACAAAGAGCTTTTGTTTCGGCATAAGAAAGAGAAGAATCATCCAGATCTTCGCAGCTTCTAAGTGCAGATTTCGATGTCATGATCTGACCGATATACTTTGCTTTATTCTCCAATGTCTGATACAAATAGGCATCAAAGGTTCGCTCTGTTACATAACGATACAGATGCACTTTCTTGTTATTATTGCCTTGACGTACCATACGTCCAAGCCGCTGTGTCATATCCGCAGGTCGCCACGGCGCATCAAGGTCATGAGATGCAATCAGGCGATCTTGCACGTTCGTACCGGTTCCCATTTTTGTGGTACTTCCAATCAGCACACGGATATCGCCGTCACGCATTTTCTGGAAAAGAGCTTCTTTCTGTTCTTCTGTCTTTGCATCATGGATAAATGCGATCTCATTCGCCGGTACACCCTTGTCGATCAGCTTCTTCTTTATATCATCATACACGTTAAATCCTTTTCCGTTTGGAGTAGAGAAGTCGCAGAAGATGATCTGTGTTGATTTGTCCGCAGCAGTTTCATCCCAGATTTTGAATACATTGGAAACGCAGCGGTTGACCTTTGTGTTTTCCTCGTCCGGCAGCATCGGATTGATAAGTCTTTGGTCCAGACCGATTTTTCTGCCGTCTGTTGTGATAACGAGCATATTGTCCTCTTGTACCGATACTGCATGACTATGTACTTTATCTGCACGTTCAGACAGACTTGCAATCAGTTTCTCTTGTGTTTTTGTCGGCGGTACTGCTTCAATATGCATTTCGCATTCCGGCACATCCAGATTCAGCTCACTTGCAACCTTTATGTCGGCAGCTTCTTTGAATATCTGCATCAGCTCCGGCAGATTGAAGAATTCTGCAAAACGTGTTTTCGCACGGTAGCCTGTTCCCTCCGGTGCAAGCTGTAAATCTGTGACTGTTTTGCCGAATGTAGATGCCCAAGCATCAAACAAATGCATTCCCATTGCATCGAGCTTTTCTGATTGCAGATAGCGCATCATGGTATAGATCTCTGTAATGGAATTTGCGACCGGTGTTGCTGTTGCAAAGATCGTCTGACCTTGCGGCAGCTCATCCATGTACTTTGTTTTCAGGAACAAATCTGCCGTTTTCTCTACACTGTCATTGGTTGAGATACCGGACACGTTATTCATTTTTGTCACTAAAAAGAGGTTCTTAAACTCGTGCGCCTCGTCAACGATCAACTGATCGACACCCATTTGTTCAAACGTCACGGTATCATCGTGCGGAATCATTGTCAAGGTTGTCCATCGTTCTTCCAGTTTTTTGAGCTGCCGCAGCAATGCTTTTTTGGAAACAGGATCTTGGCATTCTTCGTATGCTTTTCTTGCTTCATCAAGTTCGTGTTCCAGATAGTCGCATTGCCGTTGATGAGAAAGCGGAATGTGCCGCAAATGTGAATGTCCCATAATCACGCAGTCATAATTTCCGGTTGCGACTTTGGCACAGAATTTCTTTCGGTTTGCTTCGCTGAAATCTTCTGCTTTTGCCACAAGGATATTGGCTGCCGGATAGAGCCGCAGGAAGTCTGCCGCGACTTGCTCTGTCAGATGATTCGGTACGCACAGCAAGGACTTCTTATGCTGTCCCAGACGATGCCCCTCCATGATTGCAGCAATCATTTCATACGTCTTTCCTGCACCGACTTCGTGTGCAAACAGCGTATTATCGCCGTAAATCGCATGAGCAATCGCATTTTTCTGATGTGATCTCAGCGTGATCTCCGGATTCATATTCGGGAAGATCAGACGGCTGCCGTCATACTCACGGGGCTTTACGCTGTTAAACTTCTCGTTATACAACGTAACAATTTCATTTCTTCGTGTCGAATCAGCAAAAATCCAATCTGCAAATGCTTCTTGCAAAGCATCTTGGCATTGCCGTGCTGCTTCTGTTTCGTCCTGATTGACAACATACTTTTTCTTGTCGCCAACCATGACGGGATCATAGACTGTACTTGCTCTCAGGTTCAGGCAATCTTCCAGAATCTCATAGGCATTCTTTCGTTCTGTACCGAATTTTGTTGTCACAACCATATTGCTGTTGTCTGCTGATTTGTTGCTGACATAGAATTCGGATACTTCCGGTGTGAAGCTGACTTTTATATGTGCGTAAGACGAAGTATTGAACATTTCTTTCATGAACTGCTGATAGTATTTGACCGGCAGCCATGTTGCGCCAAGCCGTACCTGAATTTCAGATGCATCCAGAGGTTCAGGCATTACCTGTTCCAATGCAGCAATGTTTTCGGCATACCGGCTGTCAGTTGCCGCAGCAGATTTCGCAGCGGCAAGTTTTTCACGGATGTTACCGGAAAGATACTCGTCAGCCATTTCGTATTGTTCTGTCAGCGGATTCAGATAGATTACACCTTGCAGCTCAGAAATGATCTCAGCCTGATCTTTGTTGTTTAACAATTTGCTCATGAATTCCAGATCGACTTTTGCTTTTTCGGAAATAGAGATCGCAAGAGCTTCCATTGAAGTGTCTGCCGATGTAGGAACAGTATGCGGAATGATCGTGCGCTGTGTAAACAAAGCTGCCAGCTCGACCACTTTTCCGTTTTTGACTTTTTCTAATGCGTGAAGAAGCGGCAAACGGGAATCGCCGTCAAAAGCGCGTGAATTATCTTGACTGTTCAGAATACCGTATTTCTCGACAAATGCATCATATTGCGCAGTCAGTTTTCCTTGCAACACTATGATTTCATCATCCGATGCATCCGGCTGCTGCTGAATTTGCAGAAGTTCCTGAACGGTATCTGCGATATGCTGCATACCGTCAACACGTTCCAGAAGTTTCGGTATACGTTTCGCTGCTCTTTCTTCGATCTCATCACCGCGCCGCTGAAACACCTTACCGTCAATCACGCGCAGCGTACCGTCCGGCATATCAGCCGGTGCAGGGCGTACTTCCAGTTCC
>JAZQOZ010000141.1:0-2617 GCA_045628085.1 Oscillospiraceae bacterium
CTTACCAAGCTGATGGAAAGTGACAGCTTTCTGGGAGAACTGCTCTGTGCCGCTATGAAAAATGAGCAGTTTTATGCTGATTTCTCCGCAGTGTGTAAGGAAATCGCAGAAGTGAATTTTGCAGCAGAACGTGTTACGGCACAGATCGACACATTTTCGGCTGAATATCACGATTCTGCCGCCGCAACGCTGCATCGTTTCTGGAGCAGGGATTTCAGTATTTCCGATGCTGAAATGCAGTGTGAAAATGAGGTGCAGTCTGTCAGACGCTATTTTGCCGGCAGACAGTCACAGTTTTCCTGCCCATGATACGCCGGATGCGCATTTTTCTGCCTTCCGCCCATTGCAATTTCTGCGATAATATGCTATTAGTCGGCAGTGCCGACAGCCGATTTTGCGCCCAATCAGCGATACAGTCTCTTTTTTCTGCATCTCCCATTGTAATTCACACAATAATATGCTATAATGAAGCAAAATAGAACGGAGGATGGATATGCAGATTTTGGTGATATCAGATACACACGGCAGATATGATATCCTGCGGCACGTTTTGTCAGAACATCGTGACGCTGAATTTGTCATACACTGCGGTGACGGTGAATATGAAACGGAACGTCTGATCGCGGAGCATCCGGAGCTGAAACCGTGGATCGTGCAGGTGCGCGGCAACTGCGATCACAGCCGTGAGATTCCGCTGGTACGTGCCGTGCCGCTGCCGTTCGGACATAAAGCAATGGTGCTGCACGGGCATACGATGATGCACGGGGATTTTCAGGAGAACCTTGTGCGGCTCGCCAAAGAGAATGAGGCGGATATTGTGCTGTTCGGGCATTTGCATACGCGGATCGACCGGAATGCAGAAGGCATCCGGCTGTTCAATCCCGGCAGCGCCGCACAGCCGCGTGATCAGTTTCCGCCGGGATTCGGTCTGTTGGATGTGATGGAATCGGGCATTCTGACTTCACACGGAAATATATCCCGTTCCTATCTGGATTCTATGCCGGAATGGTAATAAATGTGCATATTGTCATGCAGAAAGAAGGGTACAAGCGGTATGCAAAGAAATCTCCGAAGCAGGTTTTTTATCATAAGCTGGATATTGCTCATGATATTTCTGGCGGCAATGTGCATCGGTGTCAGTTTGCTGATGTATCAGTCCAATGCAAATGAAACGGAAAAAGCACTGCGCTCCGCTGCGGATATGCACAGTCTGCCGGACAGTACACGCGGAATGGTGAGCTGTATGCTGCATGAAAACGGCGAGATCAGCGAGATCACGCAGGTCCACATGAATCTCAGCCGTGATACACTCGGAAAGGTGACGAAGGAGATCGGAACGCAAAACGAAAGGCAGTACAGCGGAACGATCGAAATCGACGGCAGAAAATACAGATATCTTTCCGTACCGGATAAGGAAGGCGTATGGGCGGTGATCGCAGAATGCTCACAGGAGCAGGCACTGTTCCGGACGCTCCGGCGAAATGCAGTGATCTTTTTATTGGTTGGCGCTCTCCTGCTGATACCGGTCTGTATGGTGCTGACGAAATGGGTGAGCAAGCCGATTGAAACGGCGCTGGAACAGCAGAATGATTTTGTATCGGATGCTACGCATGAACTGAAAACGCCGCTGTCGGTCATTGCGACCAATACAGAGGCAGTCATGGCAAATCCGGATGCAACGATCGAAAGTCAGGAGAAATGGCTGGACAGCATTCAGGGCGAAACAACACGAATGGCGGGCCTTGTTGGCGATCTGCTGTTCCTTGCGAAGATCGACGCGAAGGAGATCCATCCGGATCCGGAAGAACTGGAGATCTCAGAACTGCTTGAGGAGATGTGTATGGAGAGGGAATCGCGCATCTTTGAAGCAGGACGGCAGTTTGATTACGAAATGACACCGGGGATCCTATATCGGGGTGACGCAAGACTGATTCGCCGTATGATGGAAGTGCTGCTGGATAATGCGGAAAAATACACGCCGGAAGGCGGAAGCATCCGTCTGGTCGTCAACCGCGACAGGAAACTGCGGCTGCGCATCGTGATATCGAATACCGGAGAAACCATTCCACCGGAGGCACTCGGGAAGATTTTTGACAGATTCTATCGTGTCGATCCGGCGCGCGCACGCGATACAGGCGGATACGGACTGGGATTATGTGTAGCGAAAAGCATTGCAGAGCTTCACGGCGGCAGTATAACAGCAGTATCAGAAAACGGAATCAACGTATTTACGACGATATTATCAGAGATGCCTGATACAGACGGTGAAAGTTAACAAAAAGTTGATGAAAAAATATGGTTTGTTTTACGCACAAAGGGGTTGACTTTTCTGTCGATATGTGGTATTATATACAAGTCGCCGCGAGAGAGCGACGAAAGAGATTGAAAAAAGTTCAGAAAAGGGCTTGACAAAATCTCAAAGATGTGATATAATAAAGAGGTCGCCTCAGAGAGGAGGGACACGAAAAAATCACAAAGCAGCACCTTGAAAATTGAACAATGCAACCAAAGAGAAACCCTTGAAGATTCCGTATTTACTGAGGAAACGAAGTAAATACAAAGTCGAGGCGAGACTATAAAGCGCAGCAACAAGTAATTGCGAGTGAATCGTAATGAC
>JAZQOZ010000142.1:0-8773 GCA_045628085.1 Oscillospiraceae bacterium
GAAAATCTCCCTCGTAATGCTCGATCTTCTTGGTATCCTTATTGAATACGGCAAATCCAAGATAATCATTTTCAAGATAATTTCGACCAACGGCTATTGCTTCATCAAGCGTGGCATATTCTTTCTTATCATCAATACCACCGTCATAACCGGCATTGGTAATGACAAGATGGTTTCGACTAACAGCTATTGCTTCATCTGTTTGTGCTACTGGTAGCACATTTTCCGCTAATGAATTGTTTTGCTCAGGGTACTTGACATTTTTCAGCGAGTATGCTATACTGTTATCAAAGCAGATGAATGAAATCGCCTCGGGATACCATTTCCCATTGGAAAGATTCATTTCATCTGTTTTTTTCATATCTACTGCTAATACTCTGCCCTCTGCGAAAGCCTTATCCAAGAAGCTCTGCAAGCTATCTCTGCCGTAGGTGCTGCGTACTGCATTGATTTCGCATATTGCAGAGGTTGCAGACAAATCAACGGGAAGAACAATGTTCCGACCGTGATCGTCAAGCACTTCTGTGATGATAAGTAAAGAGCGCTCATGTGCGCCTTTCAGAACCATGATCGGATTTCGCGCATTTTCAAGTGCATCCAGAATTTGTTGCTCTGTCAGTCCATGCCCCGTTTTGCCGGTCAGTCTGCCGTTTTCATCACGAATTTCAGGACGCATTGCTTTATCAATCACGCTTTTTGTAATCGTCAGATTCAGGCTGCCGTCTGCACCGCAGATTGTCAGAACATTCGGTGTCGTACCGATCACAAGCGGTCTGCTTGCAAGTGCCTGATTACCGGACAGGAGCGCATGGAAATCACTTGTAAACTTTTCCCGTTCAGCAGAATTTTGTGCCTGTTTACCCGATTCTTCTTGTGAGAGGATCGGATTTTTTGATTGAATCGCGGTATTCACATCTGCGATAATCTGCGTCAGAGTGCCGCCGAAAATTTCATTATTGATTCGCACAGCGCCGCCGTAATATCTGCGGAATACCGGATTATTGAACAGCGTAACATCCAGAGTATCATATCCGTTGATCTCCATTTGCTTTGCAGCACGTTCCAGTACCGAGCGTTGCTCATCCGTATAGTTACCGGTTTCCAGAAGATGCGAGAAAGCGGCTTGCACATCGGTTTGTGCTACTGGTAGCACAACTTCTCTCGGTTCACTTGAAATCGCCAGAGATTCTGCCTGTTCTGCAAAACGCTGTATATCCGCAGTCAATTTGTCACGCTGCGCCAGATCGTAGATATTGTAATAATCCGTCACCGGATAATCTCTGTGCGAGGAATAGGATTCCGAAACTACAATGCCGTGTCCGTGATAAGCATAGGTAACGGATTCAGATTGGCTTGAAAAGTTATCTCTGCGTTCATGACCGTTACTGTCCATGCCGCCCTCATACTGCGAATAGGAATCCGTCAGCGTGAAGCTCTTTACGGTTGCAAAATCAATCGTCATGCCGGTGCTGGAAATCTGGAATGTCAGATCAGCATCTTGTTCCGGCATGAAGTCAGCTCCGAATCGTTCTGTCAGATAATCAACAGAAGAAGCAGTCAGGTAACAGCCGTTCTCCTGCGCTGTCTGAATGACTTTCTGAATATCGGCAAGCACCGCATTTTCGGAAAGACGAGCATACCAGACATTATCTCCCCACATATTTGTTTCGCCGGTATCGGCAAATGAATCTGTCCGAGCTGCCACCTTGATAGCATTAAATCCGGCTGAATTACCGGTAAACTGAATGTCAATCAGGTCAGACTTGCTTGCAAGGAATTCCGGCATGACTTCATATCCGACCGACTGAACGTAATAGGGCGTTTTTCCGCTGCCCTCGGTTACCACGATCACATCACTGGTACTCATGGAGCGACCTTTGTAATCTGCCGGATGATCTGTATTGAATCGTGCATAGAGCGTTTCAAGTTTTTGCTTGACCGTATCGCCCTCAACGTCACGCAGATCGCCGGAATACACAAGGTCATAATCTTCATGTGTAAGGTGTGCGTATTTGTTGGATTCCAGATCTTCAAAACGATGATAATGATGTTCTTCGCCGCTTTTCAGTTGGTAAATATCGTATGTAAAAGCCGGTTCAACTCCGTTGACCGAAAATCCCATTTCTTTTACACCGTGCAGTACGAAATGGCTGTTCACCATTGTGAAGTTCCGGAGTATGAGATCATCTTCCGTATCGCTGTCAGCAAGCAACAGATAGCCCTGATCCGGCTCAAAGTGCAAGCGGTAATTGTATAGATCACGTTTTCTTGCATCGGAGATCGGATAGGCAGCGGTTTCGTCATTCGGCATGGAAAGGTACACATCCCTGTGATGATCGAGCGCATCATAGACTTCCATATTCTCAGCAGCATCACGTTCCCATGCTTCTTCCGCTTCACGTTCTACATCCTGATGAAGCTGTGCCGCTGTCCGGAAGAATTCTCCGATCTGTTCCCAACTGTACGAAACGCTGAACGGATGCCCAGAATCCGGCTCTGCGGTAATAGTAACACCAATGAGATCTTTTCTTGCAGCGAATGTTGCCATTTCAAAGGTTTCGTGATCGGAAATGATGTATCTGGATGTATCAACAAAATCCTGTGCGACTGCCGCTGCATCTTCGCCGTTGTCAAAGAGCCGTTGTGCGATCTCGTCCATTTCATCACCGGCGACCATGCGATCAACGAACATCGGCATATTGTTCTCATTCATGATGTACTTCGCGGCAGCGGATAATTCCAATGCTTCTGCCGGTTGCGTATTCTCTGTTGTCTGTACCGGCTCAACAAGCGAATAGCCATCATCAAAGATTCGTTGAATATGCGGTGCAAGTTCCGAAACATCGTCAATCTGTTCTTGAATCACAAGACCGTCCATAAGCGGAATATTGGTATCTATCAGCCACAGCCATGAAGAAAGCTCAGAATCCACGCTGTCAATCAGAGAAAGCACATACTCTTTGCCGTCTTTTGTCAATGAAACGCTTTCGCCGTTTGTCAGTTTTTCGATTATGGATTTTGTCTGATCGTCATATTCGGGTTGTGCTACTGGTAGCACGTTCTCCGCTGTTTGTTCTGGTTCAGCCGGTTGTGCTACCGGTAGCACAGCTTTGGCATTCTGCGCAGCATAGACTTCCGAGATCACCGCGCAGCACAGACCGATGTTTTCTTTGGATACCGTGACCGTAGCAAGATCTTCATCAACGGAACAGCTATACAAAACAGAAAGCGATTCAAGTTGTTCTGCAACCTGAACCGCTATATCTGCATCTATTTGTGTCTGCCGCCGATTGGGAATCTCACGAATATCGGCATTCCCGATTATCCGTATACTGTTTCCGGCAGTATCATTTCCTCTGCCTGTTTCAGATAATTGTTCCGCAGCCCCACGATTTTCAGAAAGTCGAACGCTTCGTCCGCCGCCTGAAACTCCGGATCGTTCTGCTCCAGTTTCAACGCTTGCGATCTCACCATTTTCTCCGTTCTCACCGATACCTCGTTCGCGTGCCGCAGCAGATTGCCGCTTGCTTTGAGCTGCTGATACAGTTCCGGTCTGTAATCCCGAAGATACTCCATTCGCATCGTTGCGTACTTCCCGTCCGGCAAAGTCGGATTCTCCTCCTCGGCTATCCAACTGTCCACTTCCTTGATTCTCTGCAACACTTCCTGATACTGCGGAATCTCCTCTACCGTTTCCGGTTCGTTGCCGAGCATCGGAATCGTTCCGCATTCCTCCCAGATTGCTTTCTTTTTGAGAAGATACTGTTTCAGTTGTTTCAGCTCCTCCAAAGTCGCTTCGTATGCGTCCACCAGTAAGCTCTCCATCTTCTCCTCGTGTTCCTCGATCTCCGGTGTCTGACATTGAAAATACGCCAGTTGACCGTTCTCCACTTCCCGAAGTTTCGACCACACGCCGTTGCTGTTCTGTTTGTACTTCGGTTTCCACGTTTGCTGTTTCTCCGACCACAGGCAGAGAACTCCATTGATTTTCTCCTGTTTCACGCTCATGATGTATTCTCCTTTCCGTTTCAAGCGCATTCTGGATATCCTTTTCCAACGGGAACAGAATCTTGTTGATCTGCTGACCGATTCTGCCGATCTCAATGATGCTCGGATAGCTGTCCAGATACGAAAAATCCATGCTTTCGCTGTCCGGTGCGATACCGTACCGTTTGCAAAGCTGATACATCATCGTGTTTTCGGCAAACCGTGCGGCATCATGCGGCATCGTCAGACCGGCAAGCCGCTGATAGACAATTTCGCGCATGGTAGTCGCAAGTGTCATATCCGCAGGAAGATCGTACTCCCTTGCAAGTGCCGCCTGAACTTGCGCATTCAGATCACCGATCTCATGTATCGGCAGCGGAATCGGATTATCCTCGTCAAAGATTTCCGTGTTTTCCAACGGAATCAGATCAATTTCGCAAGGTGAGCCGGTGTCTGACATAGATAACACAGCAATTCTGTCATTGTCAGAGATCGGATATCGCTCATACTCTGCCCAATCATCTTCCGTCAGGCAAACTGACGAACGAAACTCCGAACCGTAAACGCAAAGCTGTGTAGCGAATCCGAACGGATGCTGACTGTCTGACATTGAAAAATCTGCCGCAAAATCCAAAAAATCGCGCCATTTGTCTTGTGATGCAATGCAGCTTGCAAGTGAAGTGCGGTATGCTTGCATTGCAGTCATATCTTGTTGCATTGAATTTCCTCCATTCTAGCATATTCGTGAAAGATTGTCAACTCAAAGTTTTCTATTCGCCGCGAGGACGAAGCTCTGGAATTTTCATACAGCACCTCCGGTTTTGCCACCAGAAAAAAGAAAAATGAAACCGCGCCGCCCATGCCACACCGCGCCGATGTGTGCTGATCGCGCACGCGCAATGTGAAAGTAAATGCAGATTTTTCAAAAAAATTTTTTCGCCTGAATATAATATAAATCTACAAAATACTAAGAGTATAACTTTATTTTTTCTTTTTCTGGAGGAAAATACATTTGGGTTTAGTATACGAGTCACAATTTGCGGACTACCCCTCAATAAATAAAAAGGACTTGACAAAGTTCGCCATCCGTGATATACTAATATTGGTTTTGGATTTACAAGAGCTACCATGCATCCTGTAACCCATGTGAAGAAGTCGGTTTCCCACACCGGCTTCTTCTTTTTTATTGTCCCTGTTTCACGCTGTACGATGAAATAGCGATTGTCTACAAAGACACGATTGTTTTCTCTGGACCGCATAAGCTGCTTTGCAATGAGATGCATTTCACACAATTCCTGAATCGTTGCGATCACCGTTTCACGCTTCATGCGAATCTGCGCAGCCATATCGTTATAGCTGTTCCATGAGTATCCGTGCTTCGTGCTATGGGCTTTGCACAGGAACAGATAGACAACGAGCTGCCGCGGTACAAGCTGTCCGGAAAATGCCATATCAGGGGAAACAAAGAAGAAGCCGTCCGTTGTGGGCAGCTTCTTAAACACGTATATATTGGTTGAAAGTGATCTGTCACAGCGCACCGTGCGGATGCTCTGCATGATGATCTGCTTTTCTGTCAGCTCTCGAATTGCTTTTGCAACGGTCTGAACGGATGCAATGCCGCAAGCGGCAGCGATCGTTTTTTGCTTCACTTTAACGTGCGTGAATCCATTGCATACATTGCCCTTGATGCTACACAGATAAGCGTAAACGCTGATCGCGGCAACGGACAAGCCCTGGTCGAAGATCTTGTTACTGATCTGAATGCGATGCATTGCGGCATTCCTCCTGTTTCAAAATTTATAAGTGTATGATTCAAAAAACAGTATTTTCCTCTTGACAAAGTATATACTTTCGTATATACTAATAGTAGGAGGTGATCTGTATGTTACAGACAGCAAGATTATTTGTGAACGGCAGCAGTCAGGCTGTACGCTTACCGAAAGAGTTTCGCTTTCAGGGAACAGAGGTCTATGTTCAGAAAGTAGGTGGCTGTGTCCTGCTTTCACCGAAAGAACGTGCATGGGAAACCTTTATGGAGGGTGTCAGCGGATTTACTGATGATTACTTTGCGGCGATTGAAAACAATCGTGCAGAGGATATTCCGTCAGAAAGGGAAGTCTTATGAAATATCTGCTTGACACAAACATTTGTATCTACGCGCAGAAAGGTGTACCGTCTGTTTTGCGGAATATTCAGGCTCATTGGCAGGAAGGCATTGCGATCTCAGCGATCACGCTTGCCGAGCTGGAGCATGGTGTAGCAGCAAGCGCAAATCCGCAAAAGAACGCTGTTGCACTATTGAAAATGCTGTCTATTCTCGATGTGCTTCCGTTTGACAGCGATGCTGCTTCCGAATACGGCGTCATCAATGCCGCGTTACGTAAGCAAGGTACTCCGATTGGAACAATGGATACGCTGATCGCAGCGCATGGAAAAGCTGCCGGTCTAATCGTTGTCACGCATAATACGCGCGAATTTCAGCGCGTGGACGGCTTGCAGCTTGTGGACTGGTACGAAGAAAGCTGACCGGAAAGGCAGGGCGTTTGCTCTGCCTTTCTTCGTTAATTCGTATCCGCTGTGTCCGGATTATTTTCAGCTACAAATCCGATCAGATAATCGACGGAAACACCGCAGTATTCCGCGATTGCTGTGATCTTATCAATGGACGGCAGACAGCCTCTTTTCATGTTATACATGACATCGGTGCTGATACCGCTGAGCCTGCACATTGTTTCCGGCGCAATACCAAGCCTTTGGCATTCCTTTTTGATATTGGCGGTAAGGTTTTGAAGAATTATATTTTTATTCATTTGTTTTCCTCTTGACAGCCGTAAATATACGAGTTATAATAATATTAGTTTATCTCAATGTAACTTCCATATATCAGGTGCTATTGTTTTTCGGAGTTTATCAGAGTATGAACTGGCGCGGATAAGCAAAAATCCCAATACCAGAACAGCAACAGCAGCAAAGTCATTTCTGATAAGCAATAGAATTGCTAAACAAATTGCTGCCATGACCGCCGGAACATAAAGCTGCAACAATAAACGGTTCAGTCGTTGCTTGCTTATCAATGATTCACCCCAATAATCCGCAGTTGCTTTTGCTTTGTTTCCCGTTTCTGTATCTGCCAGTTCAAACGTAAAAATGCCAATATCTGCGTGATACACGGATAAGTTCTCTAAGGGGACAGCATGAATTTTCAAATCGGAACGTACTGCGACTGATTGAATTTTCAAGACCGTTCCACGCTCGAAAAAACCGTTCCCAGCTGCAAGTTTCTTTGTCAAGATGACTTTATCTCCAATTTGAAATGGGCAAAGCTGTTCACATATTTCTTGATCGGATGCATTTTTTTGAAATGCCATTTTTTCACCAACTTTCATATTCGAGGAAATAAAAATGATAGAAGCACTCTCAGATGCACTTTCTAAATGCCGATGGCTTTGCTTTATAATACTATTTGCATTTTCGGTAGAAAGCATTGCTAATCACGCTTTTGTTGCAGATGCATTATCTGATTATAAAGATAGTGGCAAGATAATTGCTTTAATTAACAGCATATTAACGGGCGTTGTTTTATTAACTGTTTTCGTTTTTATCTGGAAAAAGATTAAGATGTACAATGAGGAGGAAATCAAGCTGACTTCAAATCTTTCAATATTGGAATTAGCTGACTACCGTATAGGTGTTGAGTGGGCTATCTTGTTTAAGTGGGCATTTGTCCTTCTGGAATGTAATATAAACGGAACAGAACTTTTGAAATGCGTTTTTTCTGGATTCCATACGTTCTATTTTTGGCTTATTATTGCAGTCCTCGTTCGCATTCTAATTCCGATACTAAAGAAAAAAATGAATCTGAATAATTAGTTTTCTCTGCGAAATTAAGCTCCAATGGAATCCAATTATTTGTAGCTCGTTGCTTCGCGTTCGACTGCAAATTCAGGATCATCGTATCGCGCTAAGGCTTCTTGTATGAGCTTAGTGTCCACACGCTCAACCCATTGCTCCGCAGGCTCCTCAAAATGCTCGTCATTCAGCCGCATAGTCAGCATTTCTTTCGGAAGCATACACAACATCCGGATTGTCTCAGACTTTTCTGACTGCATACACTTTACGAAAGAATCAATGACCGTTTTTTCGACATGACAAACTGTATTCCTTTCTGTTCTGTCCAAAACCTCGTATTCCACCGATTCCTGAATACAGAATTTGCAAAATTCCTCGAACATCTCATTGCCGAAAGTTGCTGTTTGCGATTCGGTATCATAATATGCTCCGTCCAGATAGTCCGCAATCAGTAGATTTTCCTCGATAAACATCATATCATTTCTCCTTGCTTTTAATCTAAAGCTGTTGAAAAAGTATTGACAAATCAATACAAATTCCACATACGGATTTGAACCGTTCCCGATGCAGTCACAGCCATTCGGGGACGGCGTTAATTCATATTCAGCCATTTTGTGTACCTCTTTAATAGATTTTATCGTTCCTTTCTCGGTTCGCTAAACAAAATGGCTTCATTTTCGATCATGATTTCACAGGCGCGTGTTGCATCCGTATCCGTGCTACATACCCAATCAATTAGTTCAGCTTTTGCATTTTCCTGCGATGCGCTGATACAACCAACATGAAATCTATCAGACATATTTCATTGTGATCTGACAAATCAGAGTATCTCTGAACAATCACTTTGATTTTATTCCAATATTCCCATTCAATGCGCCACCTCTGTGCTTCCAGAGTGCAAGCGATGTACTCGTCATATAAGCGATGTGCAATTTTC
>JAZQOZ010000143.1:0-9550 GCA_045628085.1 Oscillospiraceae bacterium
CGTTTTGCGAGACTAAACTTCCGCTCCACTTCAATTCGATCTGTATTGTCCATATATGCGATTTTCTTTTCCGCCTTGCTGTCAGCATCTCTTTTCGGTCTGCCAAGTCTTTTGCCGGAAAGACGGATGCCATGACTGTTGAGGAGAGACTAAATATTTATCAGAAAAGTGTTGACATTTTCATATTTTTGTGATATCATAATGATATCACAAAGATGCGGACATCTATATCCCGTCTATGACATTTTCAGAAATGAGGTTTGACTATGGAAAACAAGCGCGCAATACTGGAGATCAAAGGCTATACCAAGATCTTCGGTGAAAACAAAAAGGCGGCAGATCATGTCACCCTGACCGTAGAAAGCGGTGACATCTTCGGATTTATCGGACATAACGGCGCCGGAAAATCTACAACGATCCGTGCGGCCGTCGGTGTACTGGATTTCACCGAAGGCGATATCTATATCGACGGGCATTCCGTCAAAGATGAACCGCTGCTCTGCAAATCAGTCACGGCTTATATCCCCGACAACCCTGATCTCTATGATAATCTGACAGGTATCCAATATCTCAATTTTATCGCAGATGTTTTTTCGATCAGCAAATCTGTCAGACAGCAGCGCATTCAGACATACGCAGATCAATTTGAGATCACCGATTCGCTCGGCGACCTCATCAGTTCGTATTCTCACGGTATGAAGCAAAAGCTCGCGATCATTTCCGCACTGATCCATGATCCGAAACTGATGGTTCTGGATGAACCGTTTGTCGGGCTTGATCCGAAAGCCGCTTTTACACTCAAACAGATCATGCATGAACTCTGTGCAAACGGAACGGCGATCTTCTTCTCCACACACGTTCTTGATGTTGCCGAAAAGCTCTGCAATAAGGCTGCTATTATCAAACAGGGAAAAATCATCGCCGCAGGCACAATGGAAGAACTGACACACGGCGATTCTCTGGAAAATGCATTTCTGGAGGCGGTTCAATAAAAATGAAAATAAATATGATACTGGTGCGAAATCTGCTGCTTTCCACAAGCACCCTGAACCGTTTCCGGCATTGTAACGACAAGAAAAAGCGCAGTAGGATCATTGGCAGCTTTGTCGGTCAGGCTGTTCTTTATCTTCTGCTCATGGCATTCTGCATAACAGAATGCGTCGGCTATGGATATTACGGATTCACGTATGCACTTCCCATTCTTTGTGCATCGCTCATCTCTGTCCTGTCATTCATCCTGACATTCTTCATGACAAACGGGTATCTCTTCAATTTCAAAGATTATGATATGCTGATGGCACTCCCCCTTCCTGCAAAAGATGTCGCATCCTGCCGGTTTCTATATATGTATCTCAAAAGCCTGCCGTGGTATATGTGCGCATCGCTTTCTATGCTGATCGGCTACGGCATATACGCAAAACCGTCTGCCGCGGTCTATCCGATATGGATCATCCTCTCCATGATCCTTCCGGTCATCCCGATGCTGTTTGCCGCATTTCTCGGCTTTCTGATTGCAAAGCTGAGTTCCGGTTTCCGGAATAAAAACATCGCAATGGCGTTTTTTTCCGTACTGCTGGCTTTCTCCTGTTTCGGACTGCGTTTCTTCCTTGACGATATGTTCCGGAATCAAAAAACGGCAGAAGTCCTGACTGAATTATCCGATGCTGTCAGTTCCGCAGGCAGCATCTATCTGCCGATCAAATGGTTCTCCAATGCGATTACAGATCTGCGCATTTCGGATATGCTGCTCTTTGTCAGCTGCTCCATCCTGCTTTTTATCCTGATCTTTATTCCGGTCGGAAAATCCTACAGAAAGATCAACTCGGCACTTCAGTCTCATGCTTCGGCAGGCAAATTTGTCATGAAAGAGCAAAAGAGCAAAGGACTGCTGAATACCATTGCATTCAAGGAATTCAAAAGAATGACAGGCTCAAGCATTTATATGTCCAATGCCTGCATCGGGGAACTGTTCTGTCTGGCTGCCGGAATCGCCGTCCTGTTCGTTGACATCGACAAGCTGCTGATCGATATGTTTCAGCAGGCACCGATCACAAAGGAAATGCTCCTTCCTGCCATTCCGCTCATCGTCTATCTTTTTATCGGCATCGTATCCACAACGACATTTACGCCATCACTTGAAGGAAAGAATTACTGGATCGTGCAAAGTCTGCCGCTCAGCAAAAAGACCTTGTATCAGGGCAAAATGCTGTTTAATATGTACCTGACCGTACCGTTTGCAGTCTTTGCGGCAGTCATGATCTGTATATCGGCAAAAGCACCGGTTCTCTGTTCCGTTCTGTCGGTCATTCTGGTGATATGCCTGTGTGCATTTTCGACTGCATGGGGCTGTCTGTGCGGTATCAAACATATCAATCTGGAATGGACAAATGAAGTCGAGGTCATCAAGCAGGGCATGGCAACTGCGGTCTACATATTCCCGAATCTGTTCGGCACGATCACACTGCTCAGTCTGACAGTATATCTCGGCACGTTCATTGACCGGTATCTGATCCTGACGGCACTGCTCATTCTGTTCGCACTGCTGACTGCACTCTGTTACCGGAAAGTCATGGCACTCTCAAAGGATTGATTTCATGCAAAATCAAACACCGCCTATGGAACAAATCCCATAGGCGGTGTATCGTTATGATTCTGTATTATTCGGTAACAGGAGTGTCATTTACCGGAATGCCGGATTAGTCACTGAAAACCTTCTTGGCATCTTTGAGAAAAGCATCATAGGATTCGTAATCCTTGAACATATCAATGAGCCGGTATTCATCAGAAACATAAACTGCCGGATCCTCGATCGCCTTTGCATTATTATGCAGAACGGCAATCGGAGACTGTCCGCCGAGCAGCGGATTCGGCGTTTCCGTTTTTTCCATTACTGCCATATTATTCACAAACACGCCGGTATCCTTCGCAAACTTAGAGATCGCTTCCTCATCAACAGTAAAGAAGTTGATGAAATCGTGTGCAGCAGTACGGGAATTACAGGTCTTCGCAGTGTACATTGCCGAATCGCCCCAGTACCATGCAGAAGGTCCTGCGGTAATGTTATACAAACCGTAGGATGCGCCGTCTTTTTCGCCCTCTGCCCAATACAGCATTGCCCCGTCTTCCAGACACCATGATGAATAGAAATAACCAAGTGCAGAATCGTCCTGACCTACCTCATACCATTCATCTGTCCATGAACGCGCTTTCGCGACATAACCGTTCTTACAGAACTCTGTCAGATATTCGTAGCACTCCTTCAGATTGCTGTTCTCATTCAGTGTACCGTTTCCATTGAGCCATGCATCGTGTGAAGTATTTAACCAAGCCGTTGCAAGATCGTCAATGGAAGCAAGCATTGCGGTTTTGCCGTCAGAAGCCTTGCTGAGCTTTTCGGCAGTCTCCCTGAATGTCTTCCAGTCCTTGACAAGCGGCTGCATTTCTTCCGGCGAGCTGACACCGAGATATTTCTTCGCAAGGTCACTGCGGTATACAAAACTGCCCGGAGACACCAGATGCGCTGCACCGCACAGCTCACCCTTTGCATTTTTGCTGAGTGACAGCGTATAGGGATAGCAGCCGGCAAAATCATCATCCTTGAAGCCGAGAGCACTCAGCGGACGTACAAAACGATTCACCAGATCACCGTCAAGCGATGAATCTGCATAGACCAGATCAACATCATCTCCGCTTACCAGATAGGAAGTCAGCCCTTCATACGTTGAAATGCCATCTGTTTCAACTGTGACACATTTGATCTTTCCGGCATACTGCGGATTTGCAGCGGTAAAATACTCGATCATCTGCTGCACAGCATAATCAGCAGTGCATACGATCGTCAATGTATCATCTGTCTCCGGTACTTCGGCAGGAACAGACATTGCATCCATACGAAGTTCCGCCCATGTGACCGGATGCATTGCAATCATATTCTCTACATAATAAAGCAGGATCAACTGTGCATCCTCAATAGATACAACGCCGTCAAGGTTGATATCGGCTGCCTGAGTCTGTGTCTCTGTCAGTCCACTGTCAGCACCCGTCAGAATGTTGACATAAGCGTTCAGTGTAAGCTGTGCATCAACGACATCGACTTCCTGATTGCTGTTGACATCGCCCGTCACATAACCGGTCACTGTGCCGGCTTCTTCCGCAGATGCGGCCTGCATATTCAATGCAGACGGTGCAAATGCCATCAATGCCATAATACCTGCAAGTGTTTTCTGAGTTGTCTTTCTCATAATGTGTAAACCTTCCTAATCAAAAAAATTTCGTCTTTGCTTACAAAATCGCTGCTGCGATCATGTAATTTGTAGTATTATATCATATTTGGAGTAAATTGTCAAGCGATACGCCGCTTTTTTTTAAGATTCTCCACACGATTGATAAAATAATGCAGATTGTCGATGCAGCATCTATTCAGCGCACATTTCAATTATGTCAGTTTTACTAAAAAGTCAGAAAAAATGTAAATATAGATTGACAATCACTCTGTGATATGATATACTGTATGTAATTCACAGCAGCTTCAAAAGGAGGGATCATCATGTACTGTATCGGGCATAAACTGACTGCCGCTGTTCTTACATTCTTTCTCATAGCAGAGGATACGGCTTTTCCCGTATCTGCACGGACATTCGTCAGCACACAGGAGATCACAGCCGTTGAGATCATAGACGCGTCACTTGTATTCTATGCCGGAGATACGCCGCACTTTACCGCCTGCTCCGGCGATCCGCTTCGGTACAGCATTTCCTATGAACGCTGGTGTGATGCCTTTGACTACAGCCGGTTTATCACAAGTGATCCGGATATGAACGATGCAATGGGTTTGACCGCCGATAACTGCCTGACGGAATTTCTGGACGGCGGACAGTATCACTATGATTTTCTCGTCACGGCAAACAGCGGCTATACATTCGCAGACGATGTGGAAGTATCCCTCAACGGAATACCCTGCACCGTTTACGGTCATTCTGCGGATATGATCCCGGTCAATGACGCTTATGTGCTGAACGTCACAATGCCGGATACAACAACAACAACGACAACAACCACAGCATTCACCGAACCCTATGCGCCGGACCTGCTGTACGGCGACATGAATCAGGACGGACGGCTTTCTGCTGCGGATGCCGTATTGCTTCTGCGCTATGTAACAGAGGACCGCATCTTCACATTCAGCGAAGTTGCACTTCATGCGGCAGATATCGTTCCGGACGGCATCATTGATCTGAAAGACGTTTCAGAACTGCTCACGGTCATCTCCGGACAGTCTGCCGGCGATACTGTAAAGCCGATGCCTGCCGAATCCGATACAGAGCCCGTCACATTATCCGGTGAGGCCGCAGCAGAATGGAACATTCCCTCTGACGGCAGCAGCGCCGCATTTACCATACAGCCGCTTGACGGGCTGACCGTTTCCGCTGAAGCAAATGCCCTCTCCTATGACGGACAGCTTCAGATCAGTGAACCGACTGACGAACAGGGCAGGCGCATGACGGCGTATGCATCTGCACACGGCGGCTTCATTCTGGACGGCTGGCAGATCGAAGCAGGTCTTTCTTCAGACGGTCATCTGCCGGGAAATTATACGGTCGAATATGATCTCAGCACACTGGATCTGCCGGAAAGTGACTGCTGTACCGTTATTCCGGTACGCATGGATGACAGCGGCAATGTCTTTGAATACGCCGCAGAACGGAACGGCAATATTCTCCGCTGGGAAAGCGATCAGAACAGCCTTGTCATGCTTTTGGGACTCACGACTCTCAGCTGTCTGGCGTATTATGCGAAAAAAGAACGCATTGATCCGGAGATCAAGGAACGCGAATGCTGGACAGAACGGGAAAAAGAATCGCTCCGGCAGTATAAAACCAATTACTGTACGATCATGTATTCCGATTTTGAAGATGCGGATGTCAGAGATGCACGCAGACAGAAAATGAAGGAGATCGAAGATGCGGCTGTAAAGGAAGCAGAGACCGCCGTGCAGGATGACTGGATCCCGTGGGCGGAAGGCAGTTGGGCATATAACCGCGCTGTGGGCAGAAAAACCGCCGAACTGCTCTCCGCAAAACTGGAATCGGATGCTGAATACCGCGAATGCGTGGATATCGAAAACGGTATTCCGGCAGATGTTCTGCTTCTTGCGTCATATTATGAAACGGCACAGAATTATCTGCATTTTCACGAGGATTGCCCGTATCTCGGCTATAAACCGGCATTGATCTATTCAGAGGGCGTTGCGGATGAAGGCTCTGCCGTCACACCGGTCTGGCTCGCATCTTATATCCAGATCAGGCGCGACAACCTCGATTCGATCAGGCGTGTCCCGAAAAATACATCCGCTGATGATATCTATGAGCAGGATGTTTCTGCCTCGATCGCCGATAAAATGCTCATCACGCTGACACATGAAATGTTCCACCTGATTCAGAACAAGGTCTATTCTTCACACGTCAGCGAAAATCTCAAATTCTCTGAATTATCTGCTATGTGCGTGGAACATCGGGCAGGTGCATATTTCGCAGAGTACGGCAGGATCAAGAGCTACAGCGAAGTCATCAGCAAAACCTATGAGACTTATAAGCTCGCACTGGAAGACCATTCCTGTTCATCTGAAACGGCACAGTCCCATGTCATCAATCAGGGCTATGCGCTCTCGCTTTTCTGGGAATTTCTCTCCGAACAGAAAAAGATCCGGTATTCCGGATGGAAAATGCTGAAAGCATATCAGGCGGCAGGAAACATGACGAATACCTTTATAAAAGCCTTCGGACTGTCTGACGATACAGATAATACTACCGGAAACGATCTCAGCACATACTGGAAAGCATTTCAGCAGTCCGTTTCCAAAGATGCCTATACACAGGCAAAGGATCTGTTCGGCAAGACCGAGGACAAAGACGGATATTTCCCCTCTCTCCTGAAAAAACTGCGCGTTTTTGAAAATCACACATCCGCACATTCAGCAATCAAAAACGCGGATTATTCCTGCACACTTGTTGCCCTCAAAGGCACAGAAAAAGGCGCATGGTCTGCCGTTCTGGTTCGTGATCCGAATTTCGGTGAATTGCTTCCGCATACCGCATTCATGCTTCCGAACGATGCAAACGGCGTACCGGTCGGTGCAGAATCTAAAAACGGTCTGGTTCTGACGACCGATCAGCAGTTCATCTATTACCGCGAACGGCAGGACGGCGGCAATCTCGGCGCAAGCGGCTATCAGCTCCATTTTATCCCTGCACCGCAGACACCGGATGTCCGGATCGACACAGAAGCCGATTCACTCAGAATCAGACTGCAAAGCGAACAAAGTCCGGAAGGTGCAAAGGGACTGACCGATCGGTTTCTCCTTTGCTTTACCCTGAACGGCAGAGAAGTGCTCACACAGCCTGTCGAATTTGCGGACCGGGAAAAAGAGATTATCGTTCCGCTTTCCGAACTGGGATGCAGTCTGAACATGAGAAATGATCTGCAAATCACAGTCTGTGAACAGATCGACGCAAATGACGAATTTCCGGCTTGCAGAACCGCCGCCTCTGAACCGTTTGCAATTCAGCTCGGCAATGCCGAACTGCCCGAACTTGATACGGATATATCCGGCGCAGGCACATACGGCACAGTTGGGGTTTCCGGTCTGAACGGTCATTTCACGCTTGACAGATCCGGACAGTTTACACTCGGCTTTTCGGATGCATCTTATGCGCCTTCCGGCAATCCGTTCGCAGACGAACCGCTCGGAACATGGGAATGCACCGGATTTACAGTCAGCGGCACATTCGGAACGAACATGGACAATCCGAATGATTTTACCGCAAAACTGACCGGATGTTCAGCCGATACGTTTTCTGCACAGAAAGAAAAACCGGTATTCCAATCTATCGAAAACGATTCAGATATCACCGTTCTTTCCGATACAGTAACCTGCAGCGGTACAGGTCTGAATACCGGCACACTCCGATATCAGCTTGATCCGGAAACGAAAAAAGTCACGCTGACACTGACGATTCAAACAGAAATGCACTGCGTTGAAACGATCGTCACGGAACGGGACTGTGCGGATACATACGAAACCGACACAAATGAGAATGTCCTGACAGAAAACGCGATTCAGCTTCAATTCCACTTTATCATGCCATAAGAGGTGTAAAAATGAAAAAGTATACCGCAATGCTGACTGCCGCAGTCACAGGGATCGTCTGTACAGTCTGCGTCCCTGCCGTCCATGCGGAAAGCAGGCAGATCATTGTATCCGATACGGCAGAACTGCAAAAGGCGCTTGAAAATGTCAAAGCAGGTGACGAGATCATCCTGAAAGAAGGCATCTATCAGGCTGATCCGTCAAGCGGCGTATGGAAAGCATTTCAGGCGACTGCAAACGGCACGCCCGATCAGCATATCATTCTCCGGAGCGAAAGCGCCGCCGCACCTGCGACGATCTGCGGTCATACGCCGGACAGCAAATGCGCCCTTTACATTACCGGTTCATACTGGGAGCTTCGTGATCTGAAAGTCAGCACCGCAAATAAAGGGATTTTCCTTGCGCAGTCCGAACACAGCATCATTTCCGGCTGTGAGGTGTTCGATATCGGCGCAGAGGCGATACACGTTATTGATGACAGCAGTTATAATCTGGTCGAAAACTGCACCGTTCACGATACGGGACTTGTTAAACCGGAATACGGCGAAGGCGTTTATATCGGAAGTGCGAAAAATGCAACGGAATACGGTTTTGAATGTCACTATAATACCGTCCGGAACTGCAAATTCGGTCCGAATATCGCCGCAGATCATGTTGATATCAAGGAATTCACACACGGAAATCTTGTCGAATACTGCACCTTTGACGGAACGGGTATGCGCGGTGAAAACGGCGGCGACAGCTTTGTGGAGATCAAAGGCAATGATACGATCGTGCGGTATAATACCGGATACCGGAACGGATGCGAAAAACAGCTCTACGGTTTTGATATGAATGTTCAGATTGACGGATGGGGACAGAACAACAAAATCTACGATAATACGCTGTATCTGGATTCAGATGAATGCTTTGTCGCAAAGGGCTGGATGTGCTATGCAGAGGTGTTCCGGAATCATGTCGAACCGGCAGAATGTACCTGCTCCGGAAACCGTGTATTACAGGTCAGAGGGTATCGGCTCGCAGGCGATGTCAATGAGGACGGTCAGATCGACATGACCGATGCCGCATTTCTTCAGGAATGGCTCTGCACGGAATCCATATCGCATATCTCCGCTGAAAATGCCGATCTGAACGGTGACAAGCGCCTGAATGCCGCCGATCTTTCTCTGCTCAAACAGAAGCTCCTGCAAAACGATACGAATGAAAAAGCCGTGATCTTCGCGGATTTCACAGAAGAAGAAACCGGAAAATGGCGCATGACAAACGGACTGGGCGGCCAAACGGTCACTTTCTGTGTCAATGCGGAATCCGGCACAGCAGTGAATATGGGCTGGGGCTACTGGGATCCGTATCAGGTCAATGAATCAACCGGTGCTGACGGCAAATGGATACAGAATTCACTCG
>JAZQOZ010000144.1:0-22656 GCA_045628085.1 Oscillospiraceae bacterium
TGAGCATTCTGCAAAAGCTGTTTCGTGCTGCCGGTGAGGCATATCTTGATGAAAAACTGCCGGCACCCAAAAAGCGAAAATCCACATCGGGCAGCAAAAAAAAGCCGGCGGCGAAAAAGACGGCATCCGCTGCGAAAAAGCCGGCATCGCAGTCTGCCGGACGAAAAAAAACCGGAAAGGCATCCTATTCGTCAACGGTCTACAGCGATCAGGCGATCCTTCCGAATTCATCGGTCATGCTGACACCTGTTCCGCAGCAGCTTCGTCAGATGCGGACGCTCTCCGGTTATCAGACCTTAGACGGCACACGTTCCATGGAAAGCCTGTTCTATCAGCAGGGCAAGTACATGGAAAATTATACGGACGATTATCCGGAAACAGTACAGTGCGGCAGATCCATGCCGATGTATTATAATATGAAAGATCCCGAACTGCGTGCATTTTTCACATGGCGCACGCGGTATCGGCAGGGCGCGCTGCCGGCTGCACAAAATGCGTTTCTGCTGCTCTATGCTTATGAGATCCTGAATCTGATCGGTTTTCTTTCAGCGGAACAGGCGTATGATGCGCTCGGGAATCTGCTCCGCGATTACGGCGAACAATTTCCTTCCGTGCGGAAGTCGTTGCTTCGCTGGATGCCGGATTTTGCTGCATATTATAATCTGCCGTATCGTCTGGATGATGCAAAAGAGGCGGCGGAGATCACGGTTCTGCGGCACAGCGCCCATTCGGCAGAGGAACTTTTGCTCGCACTTGATACGCTTTCCAAGTATCATATCAAGGATTCCAAGCTGTATCTGGCAGAGAAGGAACAGGTTTCCGAATTGCTGAAAGCGGTTTATCAGGCGATGCTGATGCATTATGCAGAGCAGAAAAAACAATCGTTTTCGGCGTATCTGCTCGGTGAACAGAAACGTGAACAGCGTATGATGTTCGAGGGCGCAGTTTTCTGTTATCGTTATCCGCACGCGGACGGCAGCTTTCGTCTTTCGCCGCTTTGCGTGTATCACTGCTGCAAAGGACAGTGGGCAACGGAAAAATTCTGTTCCGAACCGCATTCGGACAGAGTCGGAGCATTT
This sequence comes from Oscillospiraceae bacterium, assembly GCA_045628085.1. GTDB lineage: Bacteria > Bacillota > Clostridia > Oscillospirales > Ruminococcaceae > Firm-04. Next base: position 1,080 of record JAZQOZ010000144.1, read on the forward strand.
CTGCGCACGTTTGATTCTCTGCTCCGTGAAAAACTGAAATTCAAAAGCAAGCTGAAAGCAGGCGAACTTCCCGAAGGTGATGCGGAGATCATCCGGCAGGCGATCGACGAATGGTTTGCCGAGCAGGAGCGTAAAAATGCACCGGTTATTACGCTCAATGAGGCGGAGCTTGCCGCGATCCGGAAAGCCGCCGAGCATACAACGGATATGCTGACGCTCCCTGAAGATGAAATACCTGAACCGGAGATCGAAAATGCGGCGGAAGATGACGAACCCGACGACAGCGAGATACCTGATCTGCCGCTGAGTGCGCCGGCAATGGCACTGCTGATCTGCCTTGTGACAGGCGAATCCTATCAGCCCTTGCTGGATGCCGGACAGATGCTTTCAGTGCTTGCGGATGAGATCAATGAAAATATGTATGATGATTTCGGTGATACGATCATTGAGATGCAGGATGACGGGACACCTGTGCTGATCGAAGATTATCTGGATGATGTGAAAGGAATGCTGGAAACATGAATATCCCGAAACGAATGGCAGGTGCGGTGATCCATGCACTGCAGGGCGGTGTCGTGCCGCGCATCGGACTGCAATATATCGCAGTCGGCAGAGAAAAGGAGATCGAAGCACTGCTGCATGATATCAGCGTGATGGCAGACGGCGGTGCATCCTTCCGGTTTATCAGCGGAAAATACGGCAGCGGCAAGAGTTTTCTGCTGCAAACGATCCGCAATTATGCAATGGACAAAGGGTTTGCGGTCTGTGACGCTGATCTATCGCCTGACCGCAGATTGCAGGGTGCGAACGGACAGGGACTTGCGACCTACAAGGAACTGATGCAGAATCTTTCCACGAAAACGAAGCCGGACGGCGGTGCGCTTTCGCTGATACTGGATCGCTGGATCAACGGCATCCGGACAAATGTCGCCGCAGAAAGCGGACTGGAACTGACCGATCCGGAATTTCACAGGCAGGTCGAAAAGCAGATCTATCAGACAGTCGATACGTTGAACGGACTTGTTCACGGCTTTGATTTTGCCACGCTTCTGCGCATTTATTATCAGTCATTTGTCAATGACGATGCGGAAACAAAGGCAAAGGTCGTCAAGTGGTTCCGCGGCGAATATCAGACCAAGACCGATGCGAAAAATGACCTCGGCGTGAGTATCTGCATCCGCGATGATGACTGGTATGAATACATCAAGCTGTTTGCGATGTTCCTGAAACAGGCAGGTTATCAGGGATTGATCGTTCTGGTCGATGAGCTTGTTAATCTTTATAAGATCCCGCAGAGCATCTCCCGTGAGAAGAATTACGAGAAGATCCTGACGATGTTCAATGATACGATGCAGGGCAAGGCACAGTATATCGGCATTGTGATGTGCGGAACGCCGCAGTGTATAGAAGACCAGCGGCGCGGCATTTACAGCTATGAAGCGCTGCGTTCCCGTCTGATCGACGGAAAATACTGTGACGGGCAGAATAATCTGCACGCGCCGATCATCCGTCTGGAGCCGCTGAGCTATGCGGAAATGCGTATTCTCGTGGAAAAGCTCGCGGAGATCCATGCAGTGCTGTATGACTATCAGCAGATCGTCACGGCAGAGGATATGGATGCATTTATCAAGATCGAATACGGCAGGATCGGCGCGGACAGCAATCTGACACCGCGTGAAGTGATACGTGATTTCATTGAGGTGCTGGACATTATGCAGCAGCATCCGGAGAGTACGGTAGCCGGACTGCTCGGCGGTGAATCGGGATTTTCCTATGCGCCGACCGCATTGGAAGCACAGGAAACCGTTGCGGACGAATATGCGGAGTTTACCGTATAAATCAGCCAGAATCGCGGAAAACCGCGTTTCCATATTATATTTTCCAAAGGAGTTTTTATCATGAGAATCAGAAAAAGAGCGCTGCTGACAGCGGCAATGATGCTGCTGATGACCGGAATGGCAGGCTGCGGCAATAAGCAGACCACCGATACAGCAGGCGAAGTTTCAGAGCAGGCTGCGCTGACAGACAAGCAGTTTGTGATCACGCTGTATCCGGAATATGCACCGATCACCTGCGAGAACTTTGAAGATCTGGTGAAGGACGGCTTCTATGACGGTATCGTGTTCCACCGTGTCATGGATGATTTTATGGCACAGGGCGGCGATCCGACCGGAACCGGTATGGGCGGCAGCGAAAAGACGATCAAGGGCGAGTTCTCCACGAACGGCGTTGACAATCAGCTTTCGCATACACGCGGCGTGGTTTCGATGGCAAGATCGAGCGATCCGGACAGCGCATCGAGCCAGTTCTTCATCTGCTATACGGATGAGGACACCTTCCTTGACGGTCAGTATGCCGCATTCGGAAAGGTGACAGAGGGTATGGAAGTTGTTGATGATTTTCTGAAAGTTGAGCGCACGATGTCATCCAGCGGCGAGCCGTCTTCACCGGTAACCCCGATCACAATGGATAAGGTTGAGATGTATACGCAGGATTCCGAGGGACACGACCGCGTACTGGTCACGATGCAGGATTTTCTGCCGGAGAAATAAGAAAAGCGGCAGGGATCTGGATTTTTCAGTTCCCTGCCTTTTTACAAATGATCCTGTAACATTTTTCTGTGTTTGCGGTCAGAATAAATAGAACCAATTATGTCTGTCTGCTCCGGCATGACGGCGCGGCGGACACCAATCATGATATGAACGGAGGGACTGTGCGCATGGATGCATTTGGACGCTATGCCCCCTTTATACAGGATTATATTTACAGTGCCGGCTGGGAGAATCTCCGTGCGGTGCAGGTCGCGGCAGCCGATGCGATCTTCAATACCGAGGACAATGTTCTGATCTCCGCATCAACTGCATCCGGCAAGACTGAAGCTGCATTTTTTCCGGTTCTGACGCTGTTGGAAGAAGATCCGCCGGCATCGGTCGGCGCGATCTACATTGCACCGCTGAAAGCACTCATCAACGACCAATTCAGCCGCATGACGGAGCTTTGCGAGCCTGCCGGTATCAAAGTCTGGCGCTGGCACGGCGATGTCGGGCAGTCGCAAAAGGCGAAACTGCTGAAAAATCCGTCCGGCATCCTGCAAATCACACCGGAATCGCTCGAAGCCCTGATGCTCCATAAACACGCAATGATTCCGGCATTATTCCGTGATCTGCGGTTTGTCATCATAGACGAGGTGCATTCACTTTTGCGCGGCGACCGCGGCGGTCAGACACTCTGCCTGATCGAACGCCTGTCTGATCTATCCGGCGCAAAACCGCGCAGGATCGGACTTTCCGCAACGATCGGCGACATTGAGCAGACGGCGGAATATCTCGGAACAGGCTCCGGCAGAAACACTGTGATCCCGCAGATCGCGCCGCAGAAATCGACATGGCGGCTTTCGATGGAGCATTTTTATGCAATGGATACGCAGGCGGCAGAGGGAAAAGAGATCGAAGCGGCAGAACCGCTTGAACAGGAGACGGATTCTGCCCCGAATCATGCCGATCCTGCATACGGTTATATTTTTTCGCATACACAGGGGAAGAAATGCCTTGTGTTTGTCAATTCACGCGAAGAATGCGAGGCTGTGACGACATCCCTGCGGCAATACTGCGAGTGGAATCACGAGCCGGACAGATTCCTCATTCATCACGGCAATCTTTCGGCATCCTTCCGTGAAACTGCCGAGGCGGTCATGAAAGACGAAGAACAGGTTTTAACGACCGTCACGACGGCAACACTGGAACTCGGCATTGACATTGGCAAGCTGGAGCGTGCATTTCAGCTTGATGCGCCGTTTACGGTATCCTCGTTTTTGCAGCGCATGGGACGCACGGGGCGGCGCGGTCTGCCGCCGGAGATGTGGTTTGTCATGCGTGAGGAGGAACCGGAGGCGCGTGCCATGCTGCCCTCGACTGTACCGTGGAAGCTGCTGCAGGGCATTGCGCTTGTGCAGCTCTATGCCGAGGAGCATTGGGTAGAGCCGCCGAAACTCGACCGTCTGCCGTTCAGCCTGCTGTATCATCAGACGATGAGTACACTTGCCGCAAACGGTGAACTGACACCGGCGCAGCTTGCCGGCAGAGTGCTGAAATTGCAGCCGTTTCATCGCATTACGCAGGATGATTACCGGATTCTGCTGCGGCATCTGATCGAAAAAGATCATATTCAGCGGACGGAGCGCGGCGGTCTGATCGCAGGGCTTGCCGGAGAGCGCGTCATCAATCAGTATAAATTCTACGCCGTATTTCAGGACAACGAGGAGTTTACGGTTCGTTCGGAATCGCAGGAGATCGGCACGATCGTACAGCCGCCGCCAGCCGGTGAGAAAATTGCGATCGCCGGTCATGTCTGGGTGGTAGATGAGGTGGATTATGACCGCCATATCGTCTACTGCACAATGGTCAAAGGCAAGGTGCCGGCATATTTCGGTGATTGTCCGGGCGATATCCAGACGAAAATTCTGGAACGGATGCTTCAGGTATTGCAGGAGGATAAGCAGTATCCCTATCTGATGAAAAATGCGGCTGCACGGTTGGCGCTTGCCCGTCATACAGCGGAAAATTCAGGTCTGCTGCATGAACCGCTGATCTGTCTGGGCGGTGAAATGTGGGCGCTGTTTCCGTGGCTCGGCAGCTATGCATTTCTTGCAATGGAGCGCTTTCTCAAGGTGAAATGTGCGCAGAAACTTGCACTATCCGGTTTGTCGCCGTCCAGACCGTATTTTCTGACATTCAAGATGAAAGTCAGCAAGGCAGATTTTTTCCGGATCATCGCAGAGGAGTCATCCGTGGAATTTGATCCGATGGATCTGGTCTATCCGGATGAGATCCCACTGTTTGAAAAATATGATGAATATGTTCCGGCTGAACTGGTGCGCAAGGGCTTTGCCTACGGAATACTTGCCGTTGACGAGATGAAAGCGCGGATTCAGGGATGGACTGCGGAACATTTCAATACAGAAACGTGAAAAACGGGGAGAGGTTCGTATGAAGAAAAAGCGCATTTGCGGAATCGGGATCGCCGCTGCGGTCGCCGGACAGTTTATTCTGCCGCAGATTCCGGCAATGACTGCCGCCGCCGCCATGCAGAAGGTATGCTCGCTGGATGATTTTTCCGATGAGGTACTTGCCGTGACGAAGACGGATGCATCGCGTGAATTTTTCGATGAGATCGTCTATGATGCCGATGCCGGAACGCTTTCCGCTGACGGCAGTTCACCGGAAACATCCTGCGGCGATCTGCGCATCCGGAACGGAGAACTGATGCTCCGGACGGATGATGCGCCGTCCGGCTGGGAATCGTTTAACGAAAATGCGGCGGAATTTGGATATAAAACGTCCTCGCAGGGCGGCAGAATGACGATCACGAATGAATTTCAGACAGCCCGTCTGATCGTCAAGGCAGAGGGCAGCATCAATCTGCACGGTGCGGAATCGGCTGCCGAGGGTTATAACGGTCTGCATATCCTGCAATATGCAGATTCGGCGGCGGCATACAGTGCCTATCAGGCATACAGCGCCGATCCTGCCGTTGAATATGTGCAGCCCTCACACCGCGTCATGCTCGATGCAGAGGCACTTGCGGAATCGCAGACGTATGCTGAGGCGGTTGTCGCTGATACCGAAAGCGGCATCTATAATTCATGGGGTGTTCCGCTGATCGGTACAGAGGATTTTATTGCGGAATATCTGGATGCAGAGGTTTTGCCGGATGTGACGGTCGCCGTCATTGATACGGGTGTGAATCCGTCGCCGGAACTGTTTGAAGGCAGAATACTCGAAGGCGGCATCAATATTTCTGATTCCGGCGATGATACCTGCAATGACGATCTTTATCACGGTACGCACGTTACCGGAACGATCTGCGAAATGACACCGAAAAACGTAAAGATCCTGCCGATCAAGGTTTTCGATACAGACGGCAGTGCGTCCGATGAGCAGATCTATCTCGGAATTATGTATGCACTGGAGCAGAAAGCGGATATTGTCAATATGAGCTTCGGCGGTCTGGGTGTCAGTCAGCTGGAGATCGAGGCTTTGACGATCGCAGACGAAAACGGCATGATCTGCTGCGCGGCATCCGGCAATAACAGCGATGATGCCGGATATTACTATCCGGGCAGCATCGACAGCTGCATTACGGTCGGTGCGGTTACACAGGACATGGAACGTGCTGCATTTTCCAATTACGGCGATTCTGTCGATGTGGTCGCGCCGGGTTACGGCATCATGAGCTATGTGCTTGGCACGGAGCAGAAAAAAGAGGCGAAAAACGGCACAAGTATGGCAACACCGCACGTTACTGCGTGCTGTGCGCTGCTGCGTTCATACGACAAGACCATGACACCGCATCGTGCCGAAGCGCTTCTGCGCCTGAATGCGTTGGATCTCGGACCGGACGGCTTTGATGAGGATTTTGGCTGGGGCTTTGTGAACATGGCGAATTTCCGCTGGGATGACGGGATCTGTCCGGCACCGGAATATTCTGTGAAATCCGGAAACTACGGGCATGAGCTGGAAATTGAGCTTTCGGCCGATCTGGATGGTGCGGATATTTATTATACAACAGACAGCACTGTTCCGACACCGGAAAACGGCATCCATTACGAGAAACCGGTCACGGTTTCAGCAACCACGCGGATATTGGCTGTCACCGTAAAGGACGGATGGATCGGGAGCAGCGCTGCGGAAGCGGTCTATACGATCGACGGCAAGGACGTAGCGGATGCATACGATGTCAAGGACGGCGTTCTGCTGGCATATCGCGGTATCCGGAAAAAGGTCGTTGTACCGGATCAGTTTGACGGAAAATCGCTGACTGCGGTTGCCGAAAAAGCGTTTGCGGGCAATCATTTCGCAGAGGAAATTCATTTGCCGGCAGCTGTCCGGACGATCGGGGACTCCGCATTTGCAGATTGTCCGATATTGGAGCGTGTTTACGCATCCGGTGCGGCAGAGATCGGCGCAGAGGCATTTGCAGACAGCGTGTCGCTGGAAGAAGTGCGTCTTTCCGAATCAGTCGAAACGGTCGGTGCAGGCGCATTCCGCGGCTGTTCATCATTGCCGGAGCTGACTGTTTCCGGACTGAAAGAACTGCCGGAGCAGATCTTTGCGGATTGTACGGCACTGAAAACCGTGCATCTGCCGGATGTGACGAAGATCGGTGCATCGGCATTCTATGGCTGTTCGGCGCTGACAATGCCGGAAATCTACTGGCAGAATGTGACGGCGATCGGCAGTCACGCTTTTGAAAACTGTACAGCATGGGAAGGCGATGTGCGGCTTTCATCATTGGAATCGCTCGGTGACAGCGTATTTTCGGGTGCATCTGTTCTGCGGAGCGTGATGCTGCCGCCGGCGATCACAACATTGCCGACCTGCACATTCTATCAGTGCGCCGGCTTGCGTCAGCTTGATCTTTCCGGTGTCACGCGGATCGAAAGCAGGGCGCTTGCTGCACAGACAGGCAGAAATATTCTGCCGACAGGACTGGATTATGCAAAAATTACGTTTGTCGGGACAAATGCGTTTCTGAATTGTCAGATCGGAAACGGTTATGATACTGTGTGCTTTTCTGCACTGGAAACACTGGAATACCGTTCGTTCGGCGGCGCGATCGCCGGAACACTGGAATTTCCGAAGCTGAAAGCGGTCAGCGATTCTGCGTTTGTGGATGCAAGCATTGACTGTGTGCGCATTGAGCAGGCGGAAACTATAGCAGCCAACGGACTAAAGGGTGTACGGGCGGTTTATCTGACAGATCAGCTGCAAACTGCGGCAGACAATGCTTTTGCTGAAAATGTATGGATCGCGGCGAAAAAAGAGAATCCTGCCGTGAAAATGACAGAAGAAATGCATTTCTGCAATGAACCGCTGCTGATGCGGCGCAGCAGTGAAAAGCTCACGATGATGCAGCATGAATACGGAACGATTCAGGTGCTTGCCTGCGGCAATGCGCTGCAATATCAGTGGTATCAGACAGACGGTGAGAAACAGACACCGCTGACCGGAGCAAATTCGCCTGTCCTGCATCCGGATACATCGCAGACAGGTACTTTTTCCTATCTTTGCATCATGACCGATGCGCAGGGCAAAACAGAGCAGGCGGCATTTTCGGTCACGGTCAGTGAAGCCGCTGCGTATCAGCAGCTTCAGTCGGAACTACTGACAGAGCCGATGCAGCAGGGGATCAGCAGATATCTGATCCGTGTTCCGGAATCCGGCACATACCGGCTTTCTGCTTCGGGCAGTACGGCGGTATCCGGTCAGCTCTGCGATGCGGCAGGTCAGACGGTCGGCGCGCTGAAAAGTCAGTTCATGGGCGGTGAAATGCTTTCGGCATCTCTCTCTGCCGATCAGGACTATTATCTCGTGACGGAATCACGCTGGGACGGCAGATATGCGCTCTATCTGACAGCCGCACAGCCGGCAGAAATTGATGTTGCAGAATGTAGACTCGGTGTGACGATCCAGCAGACAAGCGTATACGGTTCGGGTTATGAGCCGGATGTCGCGGTCTGTCTGCCTGACGGTACTGCACTCATAAAAGATCAGGATTATGTTCTGCGGTTTGTCCGGCACAATCAGGAATTGCGCATTATGGTTTTTGGCATCGGACACTGTACGGGCTGCTGTGAAACCGTTGTGACGATTTACGATAAGATCCCGACAGATACACCTGTACCGGTTGAGATCTCGTATGAGAATGAAGAAGCGGTGTATATTTTCGTGCCGCAGAAAACCGGAAAATATCTGTTTTATGCAAACTGTGCGGACGGATATGCAGAAGAAAAGGCACAGTATGACCGTTCCGGCAGATATCCCAACGGTTCAAAATATGTAAAGATCAAGACAAAATGCTGGATCGCCAATACACCGGAGCATGATGATACGGTATTTGCATACAGTGATTTCGGTTCATCTGTCGAAGGCTATTTTCTTTCCAATGTGAAGCTGAATGCCGGTCAGACATATTATGTCGTATGTACCGGTCCTGTCGGCGCAGAATATTCGCTTGTAATGGCATCCGAGGAATACAATATTGCCAAGGCAGTTATCACCGGCGGCTTTGTCAGCAGCTATGAACCGGGCGAGAACTATCGTCCGAAGATCAATGTCCGGTTCGGGGATACGGTGCTGACTGAGGGCGTGGACTATCAGCGTGTGGATAACCGGAACGATATTCCCGGACTTGCCTCTGTGACTGTTTTCGGCATGGGAAAGTATTACGGCAGTGCGTCAAAGCAGTATGAACTGATCTATGAATCACCGAAGCGTTCGGATATCATGATGGAACTTGACACGCCTGTTGAGGTGTCGTGTACGGAAAATCGTCTGGAGAATCTCTGGTTTCAGGTCGATGACTGCGAAACGGAAAATACAACGATCCGTTACCGCATTCTGAATGAGCGTGTATCCGGCGGTGCGATGCTGTATACACTGTATCGTTATGATGCAAGAACAAAATCCTGTGCGCGGATGCAGCCAATGGACGGTGAAGCAAATGATTATCTGCTCGGAAACGGCACATATCTGATCGCGGTGTCAAGGCAGTATCCGGAGAATGCTTCAAAGGCGAATTTCTCTGTTCTGCGGCCGTATTCGGTTACGGATGCAGTCGTCACGGTCACAAATCAGCCGTATACGGGCGGTGAAGTACCGCTTCCGGTAGCAATTCATGCAGCGGACGGTACGGAACTTCTTCCGAATCGTGATTTCCGCATCGTGTATAAGGACAGCAATATCATGTTTGGTACAGTTCGCTTTGCGCTGTATTCGACGAACCGGACATTTGGTTATCAGGACGGCAGCTTTGAGATCTATCCGGAAATTCCGGCGGATGCGCCGCTGCTGACTGTCGGAGCGCACAGCGTCACGGTGACAAAGACTGAACGTCTTGCGCTGTACCGCGTTATGCCGGAAACCGATACGGAATATGTGTTGTGTACGGCAGATGTTGCGGATATCGTACTGCGTGTATTCTCGCCGGAAAAGGAAATGCTGGAGCAGGATTACGGTGCAGGTGCAAAATCTGTGACGTTTTCTGTACCGGCAGGCGAAATGCGCTATATCATGGTGAAATTCAACGGAACAGAGCGTGAGGGAACGATCAATTTCCGGCTGGAAACATCGCTCCGTCTGCTGTCGGCGTGTACGGTCACAGCAGAGCCGCAGTTCTGGACCGGTGAGCAGCTTACACCGCAGGTGACCTTCCGTGACGGTGAATATGTACTGGAAGAGGGGAAGGATTACCGGCTGCGGTATACATCGGATGATGTCAATATCGGAACAATGACGGCAAATTATACCGGTATGGGGGTATATTTCGGAAACTGCGATGTGGAGATCAGTATTATTCCGGAGCAGCTTTTCAGTGAGGAATTTTTCGAGCCGATACCGCTTGCTCTGAATGAACGCTATTCGTTTGACAAAAAAGATCAGCAGTATCTTGTTCTCAGCTATACTTCGGGCATTGATGCGAATGTGACGGCGCTGTTTACGGATGCCATGTGCAAACTGTCCGTGCAGTGCTATGATGCAGCAGGCAGCTTCATGGATCGCATCTTCTTCAAATCATCAGAGGATATGGCACTGACGATGCAGGCAGGTGAAACGGTCTATTTCGTGATCTCAGCGACGGATATTTCCAGCCGCAACCAGACATTCAGTGTTCTGCTGAATGATGACGGCGGTTCACACATGAAAATCGTGCGGGATACGGAGGGCGGTTTTGGCTATCGGCTCTCTGATACCGGTGATTATGCAGAGGCATACGAGATTCTGGAAAGCAAGCGCGACGGTCTGGTATTGCAGACGGAGATCGAAGGTGTTCCGGTTCGGTTTGTACCGGAGGCACTGTTCACTGATCTGACGGCGGAAACGGTCGTGATCGGATATGCAGGCTGCTCAGCGGCAGAATATGCCGACCGATATGATTTTGTGTATCAGCAGGCAGTATCTCCGGAGCAGCCGGCAGTGCAGGGCGATCTCAACGGTGACGGCAGATGCTCTGCGGCGGATGTAAAACTGCTTTCTGCGGTGCTTGCAGAGCATACAGGGCTTGCGTCGGAGCTGATCCCGTTCGGAACGGCTGATATCAATGCGGATGAGATGCTGAATATGCTCGATCTGACTGCGCTGATGCAGCTGATATCGGCGCAGAGTGAACAGGCGCAGCCCTGAATGTGCTGTATCTGCTTTGGAAAATGACAATCTTTATAGGCTGCTGCTGCGTTTCTGATTTGAGAGGAGAATGACTTATCGACGTTTTAGAAGGCATTTTATCATTTATTGTCGGCATCATTGCCGGAATCGGCATCGGTATCGGATTTTTATTCCGTGCTATATTTCTGCTGTTCAAGTATCTGATCGAAAATCTGATCGGAGCGCTGATCCCTTCGCTGAAATACCGGATCCGGCTGAAACGGATGCTGCGCCATGTAGACCGTGAAAAGGACAGCAAGCTGCATCTCGGCTTATTCAAGAGCTATGAACTGACAGGTTCGGCGTTCGATTCACTGTTCAAGCGCATGAAATCCTGCATGGACAACTTCAAAGTACAGCGGAAACAGCGCAGTGCTGTATCGAACCGCCCGGAACTTGCGGTTGTATTCAAACAGTACGATCAGCTGTTCTATGGATTCCAGAAACAGTTTTATCTTTCGGCGGAAACGATCAGCTTGGATAAAGTAAATGCGGTGAATTATGAACAGCTTCCTGCATATCCGGTTCTGCAAAAGGCACTGTCCGGTATGCAAATGCTGACAGACCGTCATCAGGCGATCCTGAACGGTGCGGCTGCGGATGAGATCAGTGATCTGGAACTGATGCAGTCTGTGACGGAGTCTGTTATGCTGCCGCCGGAATTGAATCAGCAGCAGATGCAATAAATACCTGAAATACAGAAACGGCAGGGGAGCGCCCCTGCCGTTTTCGTTTAATGTGAGATCTATTATGCGAGCAGCATTTGTTTGAGCAGCGATGCATCACGAATATCAATGCATTTGTCGCCGTTGAAATCAAACTGTTCGGCAATTTCGGCGGATTCAAACGGTTTCTTTGTCAGAAGATGCTGATACAGCCGATTGAGCTGTGCCGCCGTATAGGTCTTTTCCGGTGTTGTGCCATCCGGTTCTGTTCCGCCGACCAGTTTTCCGTCAGCATAAACACATACATACGGACAGCGTTTTGCAAGATCAACACCGCCGACAATGTTGTCATAATCTTCCCCGATATCTTCCATGCCCTGCAAGCTCCAGTCATTGTCGGGATCCCATTTATCGCCATAGTACATACCGATAATCAGCTGATACTTTTTATTGGAATTTGCAATCGCATAATCCGGCCACGCGATCTCGATATAGTAGATATCATCCTTATATTGTTTCGGCTCGGAAAGAACTGCTTCACAGTCAGCGACTTCTGTCTGAACCTGATCGTAGGTCTTTTGCAGCACAAAACTGGACGGAATACCGGTATTGCTTTCAAATTCCTTGATGCTGAAATAATACCGGATCGAAAGATCGGTATGCGGTTCGAGTGCATCCGTATTGACAAAGAAGGTCAGTTTTGTAACACCGGCACCGGTTGCTTCCGGCGAATCGGAAAAGTATCCGGAAACCCAGAAATCGTTTCCGGAGAACAGACTCGAATCATCTTCTTTCTCCGCAGGCGGAAAATCCGGTGTCGGATGCATGGATTCATCGCCGTAGCGCAGATACAGTCCTGCCGCAGCGCCGACAAAAGCGGCATTGTAGTCGATCGTGACCTCATTGTCAACCCAGTCGTTTGTTGTATCGCTGTGCTGATCGTTGGAACGCGGGCCGCCGACCAATGCGCCCCAGAGAACGTGCTTATGTTCCCCTTTATCTTCTGCCATTGTCAGACCGGATGCAGCACGGTGATGCGGATACTTTGCGGAATTATCCGCATAGCCGACAACGTAGCAGCGGTTGATCGGATTATCACCGAGCAGATATTCCATTTGTCCGAGTGCCCATTCCGAGAAATGATAATCTGGCTGTGTGGAGTCGAATACATCTTTTCCGTCCTTGTACTTGTCATAGACGAGCGCAGTAAACTGTGCGGCTGTGTTATAGCGTGCCGAGCCCCATTCATCGAGCCAGAAATAGCCGGCGGCTGTATTCTTGCCGACCTCACCTTCGATATAGCCGTCCAGCGCTTTTGCGGTCATTTCCCAGAAATTCAGTTTTTCGTACTGACCGCGGCCGATTGCGACACGGGTCTCCTCGCAGATCTCCGGATATTGATCCTGAATTCTGCCGAAAACGATCGAAACGCCGTTCCACATATCGTTCCAGCAGAGCACGTATCCGGGCGGAGCATAATAGTCATCATATTTCAGGCATTGATCCAGATACCAGTGATCTTCTGTGATGAGGTAAAGCCATCCGGCGGCGAAACAGAAATCATCTTCCCATTTGCTGGAAGTATAGAATGAGGCAGGGCCGTCTGCGCCGCGTCCGACACTTTTTTCATTTTCGGCTGCAAAATTGAAAAGCGCCTTCGCGTAATCCAGACATTGTTCTGCATATTTTTTGTCGGTATCAAGGAAGTTGTAGTAATTGATCGCAAGTGCGGCAGCGGCCTCAGAAACATCATCCGTAGTCGGCAGTTCTTTTGTAGCAAAGAAAGCCGGACGAACCATTGCGTCAATTTCAGGTGACTGCCAGTATGCATGGTCAACCGCACCGTCTCCGACCTGATAGCAGAACGCGATCACATCGCCGGAATCATCGCGGAAAGTGCTGCGCATGAAATAATCGCAGAAATGACGAAGGATCGTTTCCGTATGTTCAGCTTCTCCGATCGCTTCATAGGCATCGCGGAATTCATAGTATCCCCACGAAACAACAGAACCGGCATAGGCTTCCGGCAGACCGAATTTTACATGGTCGCCGGCATCGTGAAAGCCGCCGGAAACGTCAACTGTTCCGTCACCGTCCGGATCGAGGATATCGGCGTATTGCTTCATAAATTCAGCAGAAAGATTTGTGCCGCCTGTTTTATCATCGTAGGGCTGAAGCGGTACCTGCGCATCATAGACATGGCAGTTTCCGCGCCACGGCAGGAGACTTTCCTTTGTGACATCCGTGCCGCACATATTGGCATCGTAGAAGTAAAGCGAATACTGAAGCAGTCTGGCAAAATCGGCATCTGTTTCCTCATAATCCGCTTCATGCGGAACGGCAGTCGCCGCCGCCGGCAGACTTGCTGTACCGCAGAGGAGCAGGGCTGCACAAAGTACCGCCGCTGAACGCATCTTATGCATAAGCATTCTCCTTTTTTATGTGAATATAGATATTTTCATTTTACCCGAAAACAGCGGATTTGTCTATGCAGAGATTGCGGTTTCCGTATGCGAAAAGGGTAAGAAATGCGAAAGTACAGATTCGGCATATCATTCAAGATGTATGTATGATCGCCGTACAAGTTGCCGGATGTTTAGAACAAATCTGCATTTTATCCAGTGAATAGCGAGAATTGTCTATTTCATTTTTTATATAATTATGTTATAATAAGAAAAAACAGGTCGAAATACCTGTGCGTTTGTTGCTTTTGATGATAGGAAAAGGGTGGATTACATGAACATCAAGAAAAGTTGTACGGTCATGACTGCACTTGTTCTGGGAGCAGGAATGCTTCCGGCAGGCGCAAGTATGACAGCATCGGCGGCATACGGCTCCGGACAGAATATCGTGGAAACGCTTGACCGCGGATTGGCGGCATATAACACCGGTTCCGGTATGATGGTAAGCTGGCGATTCCTTGCAAATGACAATGACAGAACGGAATTTCAGCTGTTCCGTGACGATACGCTGATCTATACAAGTGAAGCCGGTTCTGCAACCAGTTATCTGGATAAGCAGGGCAGTGCGTCCTCAAAGTATCGTGTGGATACGATCGTCAGCGGAAAGAAAGTCGCCTCGGATACCTGCTCCATGATCTCCAATCAGTCCTATTTTGATATCCCGATGGACATTCCGCGGGGCGGCACAACACCAAGCGGAGAGAATTACTCATATTCTGCAAGCGACTGTTCGGTCGGTGATGCAGACGGTGACGGCGTATACGAGATCTTTGTGAAATGGGATCCGTCCAATGCACATGATAATTCTCAAAGCGGCTATACCGGCAATGTCTATATCGACTGCTATAAGCTGGACGGTCAGAAACTCTGGCGAATTGATCTCGGACGCAATATCCGTGCCGGTGCGCACTATACGCAGTTCCTTGTCGCGGACTTTGACTGTGACGGCAAATGTGAAATGACCTGCAAAACCGCTGACGGTTCTGTTGACGGTCAGGGAAAGGTCATCGGTGATGCTTCCAAGGATTACCGGAACAGCGGCGGATATGTTCTTTCCGGACCGGAGTATTATTCTCTGTTCGATTGTGAAACCGGTGCTGTACTGGATACGGTCAGTTACGAATTTCCGCGCGGAACGGTATCAAAGTCTACATGGGGCGATGATTACGGCAACCGCTGCGACCGTTTTCTCGGCACGGTCGCATATCTCGACGGTGTGCATCCGAGTGCCGTTTCGATTCGCGGATACTATACCAGAATGACGGCAGTTGCATACGATGTCGTGAATAAAAAGCTCTCGAAGCGCTGGACTTATGATTCCGGCTGGAGTGAGCAGGCAGGTTCCGGCTATGGCAACGGCAACCACAACTGTATGCCTGCGGATGTAGACGGTGACGGCAAGGATGAAATTCTCTGCGGTGCATTCACATTCAATGATGACGGCAAGGCGCTTTGGTGTACGAACAAACATCACGGCGATGCGATGCACGTCAGCGATTTCGATCCGAATCATCCCGGTCAGGAGCTCTGGGTATGTCATGAAGGCGCACCTTACGGCGTATCGCTGATTGACGCGGCAACAGGAAAAATTCTCGTACATGAGGATCGTGACAAGGATACCGGCAGAGCGTGTGCCGGCAATGTCTGGGCAGGCAATCCGGGCGGTGAGTTCTGGGGCGCACGTTCGACTGCCGTATTCAACAGTGCTGGTCAGAAAATCAATATGTCGTGTCCTGCAATCAATTTCCTGATGTGGTGGGACGGTGATCTGGAACGTGAACTGCTCGACGGCAACACGATCACCAAGATCAATCAGTCCGGCGGAATTGATACGCTTCTGACGGCAACCGGCTGTGATTCCTGCAACGGCACAAAGGCAACACCGAATCTTTCGGCAGATATTTTCGGCGACTGGCGTGAGGAACTGATCCTGCATACATCGGACAGCAAGTATCTGCGTGTCTTCTGCACACCGCATGAAACGAAATACCGCATCACGACACTGATGCACGATACACAGTACAGAATGCAGGTCGCAACAGAGCAGAACTGCTACAATCAGCCGCCGCATCCGAGTTTTTATCTCGGTTCCGATCAGCCGCTTCCGGATCGTCCGGCGGTGACGATCAACGGTCAGATCAGCGGTTCGGATTCTCCGGCAGTGATCGACACTTCCAAGACCTATCTGCTTCGCAATGCCAACAGCGGACTGTATCTGACAGGCGCAGACGGAAATGCGGTTCAGCAGAAGAATACAGAGGATATCAATGCATTGTGGGTATTCACAGACGCAGATGAGGACGGATATACGCTGTCCAATCTTTCCGGACAAAAGCTGACGATCAGCAGCGGCAATGCAGTTGTTCAGAAAGAGAAGAATGCAGATGCACAGATCATTCAGCTTCGCCGCGTATCCGGCGGTTATTTGCTGACAACCAAGACAAGCGATTATGAAAAATGTGTCGAAACAGCATCCGCATCGTTTGATGCCGGTGCGAATGTTCAGGAATGGGAACGAAACGGCGAAAAGTGTCAGACATGGGTACTGGAAACCGTTGCCTTTCATCCGTCTGCGCCGGATTTCATTTCCGGTGATCTGGATGATAACGGAATCGTCAATGCCGCCGATCTTTCCCTCATGAAGCGTGAGATCCTGAATCCGGCATTTTCCCGTGTGGAAAAGCGTCCGGCTGACCTCAACGGTGACGGTGCCGTGACGGCAGCGGATGCGGTTGCACTGCATAAATATCTGCTCAGCGGTGAAGTATACGCCGGCGGTTTCTATTATGCGATCGACGCAGGTTATGCGCAGGGTATTGAGGAATCGACCAATGCCGGCTTCAAGGATGCAGCATATCTGAATCTGGACAATGTATCCGGAAGTTATGTGGAATTCCGTGTATATGCTGCAAAATCGGGCAGCTATACCGGTACGCTCCGCACAGCAAACGGCAGCGATGCCAACCGTATCATGAAGATATCGGTCAACGGCGGTGCTGCACAGTCGGTCGATTTCAATTCCACGGGCGCATGGACAACATGGAGTGATACGGACATCACGCTGTCGCTGCAGGCAGGAATGAATACGATCCGTATGACATCCGATACCGATCAGGGCGGCCCGAATATTGATTATCTTGCAATTCAAATGTCATAACTGAATCAGCGCCTGTGCATCTGAATGTGATGCACAGGCGCTTCAGCTTGTCAGGACACGCGGCAGGTCTGTTTGCATTTACTTTGGTCGGCAGTGCCGACAGTCGTTTTTGCGCTCAGGCAGCGATACGGTCACTTTTTTCAGTATCGCCCATTGTAATTCATAAGTGAATATGCTATAATAGGAACATCGGCAGACGGAATGTTCTGTTTGATTACCGATCGGGGGAGTATGGAGCGTTTGCAGAATCCGGTCGGGAAGATATGTGCAGAAGCTGTTATTCATGAAAGGAAAAGAATGCTGAAAAGGATCAATGCGTATTTTTCAAAGGGCGATATCACATTATGGTTTACGTCGGTCATGCTGGTTGCTGTATCGTTTCTTCTTTTTGACAGGGAGAATTATTTGACATTGACGGCTTCACTGATCGGTGTCACTTCTTTGATATTCAATGCCAAAGGAAACCCGGTCGGACAGCTTTTGATGATCGCTTTCAGCCTGATCTACGGCATGATTTCATTTTCATTTTCATATTACGGGGAAATGATAACGTATATCGGAATGACAATGCCGATGGCAGTGATCGCTTTTATATCATGGCTCAGAAATCCGTTCAACGGCAGCCGGTCGGAAGTAAAGGTCGGGCGCATCAGCAAAGCAGAAATCATTTTTATGCTGCTGCTTACGGTAATCGTGACCGTGTTGTTTTATTATATTCTGCGGCATTTTCACACAGCCAATCTGCTCCCGAGCACGCTTTCGGTTACAACGAGTTTTATTGCGGTCTATCTGACATTCCGGAGAATCCCGTTCTTTGCTGTTGCATACGCAGCAAATGATATTGTGCTGATGATACTCTGGAGTCTGGCGAGCATAGAGGATATTCATTATATTTCTGTACTGGTATGCTTCACGGTATTTCTTTTCAATGATCTATATGGTTTTCGATGCTGGCAGAAAATGAAGAATAAACAGGCGGAGCAATGTGTGAACGAAATCGCGTAACGCCGATTTGTATTTTATTCCGCATTATACGAGCCGCACAGTGATGATCCACTGTGCGGCTGATTTCGTTTGGAAATATGAAAAAGTAGCTGACGTTCCATATCCGGAATACGGGCTCATGTTGTCTGAACAATGAACACAAACCGGAATCCGCTGTCTGTCCGGATCACATAGTATTCATGAAAGCAATCGTCCGCATCATCCGAAAGCGGCAGATTTTTTGCAATGTATATTTCGCGGATCGCATCTTTTTGGGGGAGAGCCGGTATTGTATCGGCTGTTTCGCTGACAGCTTCAAGTGCCGCCGCCCGATCCGCATCATGATCGAAAGGAAGAATCGTATACAATGCGGATAATGAATCAAAAGAGGCTGTTTCAATGCAGTATTCCGTATCACGCATTCCGCGTTCATATACACTTTCGATCTGTTCGGCGATTGCGGGTATTTTGCAGAGCTCTGCATAGTGCGCATGATTATCCGGTGTGATTTTTTCCCATTGCATAGTACGGTACGATGTGATAAAACTGATAAATAAAAAAACGAGGTTAAAGATAAGGAACAGTCCGATGACCCTGATGATGCTGAAAGACTTTTTTTCTCCGGAGTTTTGATTCATCTTTTGTACGCTTTCTGTTGATATTTGGCGTATATGCCGTATTGGAATTATAACACAACAGGAAGTAAAAGTCAATCTGTATGATTCAGATACACATGATCCGGAAAAGAATTTTGGATAAAACTGAGATAATACTTGACTTGGAATGGAAAATTTGGTGAAATAGAATAAAGCTGAATGCCCGTGAGCGTATTATCCAAAAAGGACTGATGTCTGCACCCATTTTACGTTTCGGCGGGTATTTTAGACAGAAGCATAGGAACCCCCGAATATGAAACGAAACTGAATTTTAACATAAGGAGAGATCATTATGCCGATCAAGGATAGAAAAAGAGCAGAAAAGGAACTGTGTAAGATTCTGGATTCCAAATACGGTGCAACCGGTTTGAGAATGATTGTGAAATTTTCATCGCAGCTTTTTGCGTCGTTTGCGAACATAGAGCCGGAGCTTTATGCTAAATATCTCGATGCAGAAAGACGCTTTGATAATGCCGAATGGAGTGACAGTGAGTATGATGAGAAGATCATGCAGTCTGCTCCGGAGAGAATGAAAGAACATATCGGAGGCTTTGACTGGGATTCGGCTCTTGAAATGGTCGAAGTAATGTGCGAACTGAAAGATACTCTAAATACATATATGGAATCCGGCAAGATCCCGAAATCATTTCAGCCGATGTTCCGCTGTATGCAAAAGCAGTGTGAATGGGACAACGGAGATTATGCTGAGGCATTATTTGACACTTATCACATGGAAATGTCCGCTTCCGTCATGTGTACTATACTGAATCTGAAAGAAAAGAAAGATGAGCTGAATGGCGGTAAGCCATATATTGATTATGAAGAGATCGAAAAGGCACTTCGCGGCGATGATAATAAAGGTCCGTTTGAGGCTATTATGCAGCTGTGCGATGCATACGCAGATCTTTGTGATACTGAATATGAGCGCCAGAGATTTATAAAAGAGGGCTGCACGCCGGAAAATACACAGACGTATTCAGAACATATAAAAGCTGCACAGGCAAAGCTGCTTGATGCAGCGAATAAGCTGATGACCATTGATAAGAGTGATGATTGGAAAAAGTATGATAAGCTATATCTTGATAATTCGCTTGACCATATTTTCGGCTTGCATTCGGATACGATCGTCCGCCTGATCATTCAGCCGATCGGCGAAATGAACGGCTTGGCGCAGGCGCTTCAGAATGGTTTTGGCATGGATGAAACGGATACTTTTGCCTTTCTCGGTGAAACTGATGCTATGCTTGATCGGCGAATCAGCGTATTGTCGAAACAGTTTGAGTCCCAAAAAGCAGCTTATGAGAATACAGCGGCAGAGAAAGAATATGTGCCGGAAATTGCTGAGCTGCGCCGCGAAATTGACGAATTGAAAAAAAGAAAGAGCAGGCTGATGCGGAGAAAAATAAATACTATGATGATGATCTGATAAACGGATTGTCTTACCAGGAAGTATCTGAGGCACTGGAAAAGATGATCAGCGAGTCTAATAAAGAGCTTGAAAGCAAGAAAGAAGCATTCAGAAAAGCAAGAGCCGCTGAACAGGAACAATACGAAGTACATAGAACAGCGATGGAGAATCTCACCAGCATCCGGAAGGATCTGGATGAGCTGAAAAAGAATGTCTGGGATAAAAAGGTCAGTACACCGCAGGAGAAGTGCGCCGTACTGGATCAGATCAGTGAATTCTGTCAGAAACATAAATTTTTGCAGGTGAGCGAAAAATCGGATGATACATTTGAAAGTATTTTCATGGGTAATTTCCGAAAAGCGATGCCGAAACTGCGTGAAAAAGTTGAAACCGGACTGGATGATACGCTTCGCTTGCCGGAAGTCAAAAAAGGTTTCGATCAGATGATCTCTCTTTATGGTTCTAAGCCGCAGTTTAATGAACCCAAAGAATTCTGTTACGATGCCTCAAAGCTGCCTTTCAATGAGAAAGAGATCGCTGTGCTGGGTATGGCGGCTGCTGTCACTGTGCCGCAGATCAGGGATCTGTATAAGGATGACAATATCGCTGATCCTGCTGTCGGAGCTGCGCAGAAATCAGATCGGTGGACATCGGATCTTTTTACAAAGGACGGAGTGCGTTCTGCCAATAAATATGCCGATATCATTCGGGCAGGCAAGCAGTATGCCAAAGATGCAATGGAGAAGTATGCGAAAGGGGATGCAACGCCGCTTGCAGAACTCCTTTGTGAATCAATGCGTGATATTCAGAAATATGTCCGCAGCTGTGACAGTATAAAAGAACGTGCCGGTTATCTGTATACAATGATCTCCACAACGGAAAAATTACTCAGCAGCGATGAGAATCTTGCGGTGGAATTTCATCAGTACAATGTGAAAGAAATCGCAATGAAGCGTGCGGATATGGATGAACTTGCAGCGATCCGCAGTGTGGCAGGAGAGAGACTGAAGCTTCAGGCTCAGCAAGACGAAGCAACGGCAGCTT
>JAZQOZ010000145.1:0-7314 GCA_045628085.1 Oscillospiraceae bacterium
TACCATCGTTGAAGATCAGCTGATGGAAAAGGTCAAAGCTTACGCAGAAAGCGTCGGAAAAGACGCAGACGATCTTTCCGATGACGAAATCATGATGTGCGTGGATGAAATGTCTGACGCGCTTCTCTCAAAAATGATGCTCCTTCTACAGCAGACGCAGAGCGTGACGGAAATTGCGCAGATACAGAAAAAAGGTCCTCAGTTGGAAGACTTCTCCTACGCCGCCGACAATCATAAGAAAACTGATTATCTCCGTCAGTGGAACCATAGCCGTACCAAAATCGGACCGATGCTCTCTCTTGACGAAATGATGGAAAACTACGAAAAGAGCGTCGACGCTGAGGAAAAAGATATAGAATACACAGAAGATGCTTCCGACCCTGCAGAAATAATAGCACCATACGATCGTCTGACAGAAGACGAACATGACAGCGATGACATTTTCGGTGTGACCGAGCAGTTTCTGCATACGCTTTCCGAGACCGACCGGAAAATCTTTCTGCTTACCGTTGCGGAAAAGAAGCAGGAGGAAATCGCCGCAGTTCTCGGCTACAAGAACAACAGTGCCGTATCCAAACGGATGAAAAAAATCCGCGAGGAATACAGAAAGTACCTCGCGGATCATCAGATATACGTTTGACTTTTTCAAAAACTTTTCCGAACATGGAATATAAACTCGATCATATGTCGGTGTATATATGAAGGGGTAAAGCTTCGCAAAATGCGGAGCTTTTTTGCTCATTTGATACGTGATTCATTAGGGAAACCCCAAACACGCAATTATTACTGCATACAATTAATCAGATTTGTTTTTGTTGAAATTTCACTGTTTTTGTGTTACAATACTTCATAAACAACAGCATGGATTCAATAAAGGCTCCTATTTTTTGAAAAAATACAATTCTATTGTCTGTTTTCACTGTTTTGAATTGTTATATATATAGACGTGTCAGGGAGGAGATGTGACATGTTTAAAAAAGCCAAAAAAATAACCGATGACCTTGCCTGTAACAAAGCTTTGCATGAAATTGCAAAAGGGAATGCACAGGCACTATCGGTCATCTATCAGATATATGGTCGTATGATTCTATCCGTAGCATTCCAGATCTTACATAACGAACAGGATGCAGAAGATGTTTTGCAGGATGTTATGCTGTTAATCAACAAGAATGCCGAAAAATATCATGCAGGAACTAATCCGAGAGCATGGGTGATGACGGTTACAAGAAACAGAGCAATGAATGTTTTGAAAAGGAAAAGAGAATACCAGTCAATAGACGAGCTTGAACATGATTCGTCAGTATCTACAGACTTTGATTCAGAATTGATTCAATCTACCACCCTTGATGCAGCTTTTCATTCTTTGTCAAAAGAAGAACAAATGACGGTTAAATTGAAACTTTTTGTCGGACTATCACATGCAGAAATTGCGTCTGTTATGAAGGTTTCCAAAGCTTGTTCGGAAAAGAGATACGAAAGAGCAATCCAAAAACTGCAAAATGATTTAAAAAGAGGAGAGTGATTGTGTGAAAAAGATAGAGAAAGAACTGACCGAGTTTTTTGAAAAAGAATCCGAGTCACTGAGGCTCCCCGCCGAAGACGAGATTAAAGCAATTCCGGCAAAACGCCGTAAATTGACTTTTTCTAAAAAACTGTCGCGAATTGCTGCCGTTATTGCAAGTGTTGCGGTGTGCTTGATAGTAGTCACGATGATACCTGTTTTTAATCGGTCCGAAAATCCGATTGACATCTCAATTACGACAGATACCGCAGGTGACACAACGGATATTAATTCGACAAAGGAAGAACAGCCCTCGACGCCGTCTGTTTTGACATTCCCCGCATTTTCCGAATGGCTGTCAAATCCCGAGGTTGTATGGCATGCGGCTGACTGCGCACCCGAAGTGGAAACATCCAGCACATCCGCAATCATGAGGGGAACGTATTGGATAGATGATGCTCTGCGGAATCTTATGATGGGACGAGGCGACAGTACTGTTTATGCGGTAACAGTCGATTTTTCAAACGCTGTTGACAAATCTTCCGATACCGAGTGGACCAAAGACCAATACCAGCATTATCTTGACAGCTTCAAGGACAGTTTTGAAAAAGCGGGACTTGGGATTTATACCGATGAATCGGAACTTTCCATAACAAAGATGTGCTTCTATACTTTTGCCACAGCAGAGCAACTTGAAAACTTCCAATGCAAATCAAACGAAACTTTTATATTCAAAACAGCAATCAAAAATCGAATCATAAATGAAACGGAGAATCAATCATGAAACACACACTTCAAGTTATCGCGGCAGTTTTGTGCTTTACGCTGATATTTACTGTTTTTCTGACAGGATGCAGTAAACAGGAGCAACCTTCCGATGGCACATCCGAAGTACCGACAGAGTCAAAAAATACGCCCGATGAATCTCAAACAGAACCGTCTGAAACATCGGAACAACCTGACGAATCACAAACCGCACCGTCGGAAACAACGGAGCCGGTCACAGAACCCATTGAAGAACCTGCGGAGCCTCTTGATATGGATACTTTTATTCAGAAACTTGCAGAAGAGTATCCGAATGCCTCTGCGGAAGAGCTTTGCACGGAAATTCAGAAAAGTCCGTTTTTTGTTTTGTATCAATTTAGGAACATCGATTTCTCTATTCCCGGATTTACAAGGGATTTCAAGCCCACAGGTATAGATGATTCTTATGCAATTGTACATGTTAGCACCGAATCATTTGTCCTTGTATTTAAAACGAAATCAAAATCCGATGCAGATAAACTGACTTCAGAATTACAAAAGAATTTAAATAAGGACTGGGGCTATAACGGTGCGGAGAATGACCCTGATACCGTTTTCGTTAAGGCAGTCGAAAATACAGTGTTTTTTGCACTCTACCACGGTGATATTCAACCGATTACGGAATATGCAAAAAGCCCGGAAGAATATATTGCACTGTTTCACGATTACTGCAAAAAGCATCCCAATACGGATTGTACAAAAATGGCAACTGATCTTTCCTTGCTTCAAAATTTCAGCAGCTTATTTACAAATAGTGTAAATGAGGGGAGATTGAAGGGATTCAATAGAGAAACAACGATCTCGGGCTTTTCAGATGGTGCCGTTTTCTGCCCGCAAGTCGATCCTTCTGATTTTCTCGGATATGTGTTCCGCGTCAAAGACGGAAACGATGTGAATACCTTTGTTTCCCAGTTGAGAGAAAAAGCCGATCTTGCATTTAATGTTTGTGTTGTACTCAAAAATCTGACTGTGGAAGCAGAAGGTAATTACGTGCTCTTTATGATGTACGGCGCAGAATAATCTGATATGGTATTCTCAAGTTTGACGTTTTTGTATCTGTTTTTGCCGGCAGTTTTTCTGCTATATTTTCTACTGCCGGCAAAATGTCGTAATATCGTACTGCTGATA
This sequence comes from Oscillospiraceae bacterium, assembly GCA_045628085.1. GTDB lineage: Bacteria > Bacillota > Clostridia > Oscillospirales > Ruminococcaceae > Firm-04. Next base: position 3,434 of record JAZQOZ010000145.1, read on the forward strand.
GCCAGCCTTGCTTTCTATTTTTATGGAGAGCAGGGTTACCTGCTCATGATGCTCGGCGTGATTCTGATAACCTATCTTGCCGGTCTTCTTCTCGAACGTCTTCATAGAAAAATCAGAACCGCCGTATTGGTTTTATTCTTGATTTGCGATCTCGGACTGCTTGCGGTTTTCAAATATGCCGGCTTGTTTGCGGCAAGCATCAATACGCTTGCCGGTTCCGATATTCTGCACATGATCCAACCGGCAATGCCGATCGGCATCAGCTTTTATACCTTTCAGAGCATCAGTTACGGCATAGATGTTTATCGCGGAAAGTACCCTGCGGAAAGAAACCTGCTGAATTTCGCATTGTATATCTCGTTTTTTCCGCAGCTTATCGCCGGACCTATTGTAAGGTATGAAGACATATCACGGGAACTGAAAGAGCGCAGGATAAGTATTGACGGCTTCGCAGACGGAGCATTCCGTTTCATTCTCGGGCTCGGGAAAAAGGTGTTGATTGCTGACAGACTTTTTGCGTTATGTAAGAGTATGCAAGCAGTCAACGATACTTCCGTCGTTCTCGCATGGATGGAAGGTATCGCGTATCTTCTTTACGTCTATTTTGATTTTTCCGGTTACAGCGATATGGCAATCGGGCTCGGTTCCTGCTTTGGCTTCGAAATCCCCGAAAACTTCAACTATCCGCTGATCAGCGGCAGCATCAAAGAGTTCTGGAGAAGATGGCATATTTCGCTCGGAGCTTGGTTCCGTGACTATCTTTATATTCCGCTCGGCGGTAACCGTAACGGTTTAATAAAACAGCTTCTGAATCTTCTTATCGTATGGGCATTTACTGGATTATGGCACGGAGCTTCATGGAACTATGTTATTTGGGGACTTGCATTCGGCATTATTCTGATAGCGGAAACCATTTGGGACAAGCTTTTCAAAAACGTTGAAACATTGGATAACAGAAAGAATATCCATACGGCATTCCGTATTGTACGGGTGATTTCTGTTCAGTTTGTCACAGTCATTATTTTTGTATGGTTCCGTTTTCAAAACTTTGATGAAGCAATCCGGCAGATTGGCAATATGTTCGGAACGGTATCTTTTTGGACACCGGATACACTGTATTATCTGAAAAGCGGATTTGTCATTCTGCTGATTGCGCTGTTCGGCGCAACACCACTTCCCAAAAGAATTGCAGAGCGAATCGAAAATACCAAAATCGGTGTAATTTCTTTCCCGTTTCTGCGCATCATTGTTCTGACGGCAGTCCTGCTTGTGTCAACCGCGTATCTGGTCGACGGAAGCTATTCGCCTTTCCTGTATTTCAGATTCTGATGCGGAGGTGACTTGAATGAAAAAATTCCAATCATATATTGTTTCTGTCATCTTTGGGCTCTTGTTGTTTTTGGGCGGAATCACATTGTTTTTTATGCCTCACAAAGAATATTCCGAAGCGGAACGCAGACCGCTTGCGGAAGCACCTGACGTATCTGTGAAAACAGTCTGGGACGGAAGTTTCTTTTCCAATGCAGACAAATGGGTCACCGATCATTTTCAATTCAGAGAAGCCTTCCGACATATAAAAGCCGAGTGGCAGATTCATATACTCGGTGAAGAAAACAATGATTTTGTTTATGTCGACGGTTCTGTTATCAAACTGGAAAGAACTGTTAATGAATACTCTTTAGATTATGCGGCTGAAAGATTTGGAAACGTGTACGATTCTTTCTTGAAGGATACAAACTGCAAAATTTATTGCGCATTGATCCCGGACAAAAGTTTTTTTCTCCGTGATGGCGGATATCCGGTTATGGATTTTGAGAAAATGGAAGTCATATATCAAGATATGCTTCCGGGTGCGACACCGATTTCCATCAAGGATGAACTTCAGCTGAATGATTACTACAATACGGACAGCCATTGGAAGCAGGAATGTATTGTTACGGCAGCCAATAAATTGATTTCAGCTATGCAGGATGATTTCAAGCCGTTAAAAACATCCGACTTTATCAATTACACATACGAACCTTTTGACGGGGTTTATTCCGGTCAATCTGCGCTGTATCCAGCTCCGGATGTGATTACATACCTGTCAAACGATATTCTTGCCGGATGCAGAGTAATTGACTTCGGTGCAATGAAAGAAATTCCAATGTACGACTCGGAAAACTGCGATTCCCGTGACCCGTACACGCTTTTTCTCGGCGGATCAAAAGGTTATCTGCAAATAGAGAATCCAAATGTATCAACAGGAAAGGACTTGGTTGTTTTCAGAGATTCTTTCGGGTCGTCCATCGCACCTCTTCTTGTTACACAATACAGTACTGTTACGCTGATTGATATCCGCTATATTCATCCAACGATAATCAGACAGTATATGCAATTTGATCATCAGGATGTACTGTTTTTGTACAGTTCTATTCTGATGAACAATAGTCAAGGGCTTAACTGAAAAACATTACGGAATAATTTATTGTTTTCATGTCGGTGTATATATGAAGGGGAAAAACTTCGCAAAGCGCGGGGCTTTTTTCTTTTGTTCAGTTGACAGAATCTGTTCGTGGCAGAGTTCAGAGTTTGTCAGTTGGAACGCAATAGACAAAGAAAAAATTTTTTACGAAGGTGGTGAAACCATTGAAAGAATCAACAATCAGAAGTTACGATGAACTTCCGCTGATGCTGAACGCGAAAATGCTTGCAAAGGTCCTCGGGATCTCCGAAGCGTCGTGTTATGAGCTGATGCACGAAAAAGGATTCCCGACGCTTCACGTCGGAAGTCGGATCGTCGTTCCGAAATCCGAGTTCATCAGATGGATCGAAGAACACACGGAAAGATGATCATGAAAAATTATTATGGAAAGGAGGTGATCCGACTATCAGATCAGGAATGAAAAAGTATGTTCCGCGCGATCCCATCCGGGATTATTTTCCTCTGCCCAATGAAATTTTCCGGATGGATCTTACAAGCAATGAAATCTCCGTTTACGCTTACCTCATGTACTGCGAGGACCGGAAGACCTATCAGTGTCACCCGGCGTACAGTACCATCGGTCAGGCGACGGGACTCTCGAAAAACACGGTCATGATAAGCGTACGCGCCCTCGAAGAAAAGTGTCTGATCACGACCGAGCCGACGAAGATCACGGCAAAGAACGGTCAGATCCGTAACGGCAGTCTGCTCTATACGATCCTGCCGATTGAGAATGCAAAGGAAGCGTTCGACCGGAAGCAATGGCAGATATTTGAGCAGCAGTGTGCGGCGGAAAGAGCGAGACGGGCGCTCGAAGAATACGACCGAAAGCATCCGAAAAAGACCGTTTTCCCCGGGATCGGTGACGGATTTGACGGAACCGATTCCGAAGCAGGATAAAGGCGCCGCTCACACGGCACCGGTTTGGCACCGTCCGGCAACGCCGGTCGGGGATATTACGGGGGTTTACGCGCCTTTTCGGACAAAATCGGTGCTTGCAATCTGCTTGCACAAGAAACTCATTTTTTCCCGAAACGTTCACCCGGTACTCAAAACAACAAAAAGCCCGTGTTTTCGGGCATATTACGAAACTCAAAACAAGGAGAATAACAAAATGGAAAAAACAAAAGAAACCATGTCATCCTATAGCATCCGGCTCCCGTCGGAGCTTTATGAAAGGATTATGGATGCAACAACACGACTGGATCTTCGCTCAAAGCACGATTTCGTGCGCGACGCCTGCGAGTTTTATCTCGAATGGCTGAACCGTGAAAGCACGGAAAAGTTCGTAACCCCCGCCCTTGAATCGGTGGTCAGAGGCACCGTCCGTGACTCGGAATCAAGGATCGTCCGCCAGCTTTTCAGGCTCGCTGTCGAGATGAACGTGCACAATCATCTGCTCGCGGAATACGACGGG
>JAZQOZ010000146.1:0-7048 GCA_045628085.1 Oscillospiraceae bacterium
CTCGTCCTGCGGTTTCATGGCATTTTCCTTGATGAACTCCTGCATCGAAACCGCCAGCCCGTTCAGGTAGATATACTGTGCTTCGATTTTTCTGTCCAGTGCTGCGGTGTTGGAGAGCATTTCCACGATCTGCTGACAGGAGAGCAGAAAATACACGCCTGTAAACTCCCAGTCTGCACGCTTTTGGATGTACTCTGTGTAGTAGGAAACTTGTGCTTCATATAGTATGCCGCCACAGAAAGGAGAGAAAGTATGGATCATGAGATTCAGCTCTTTCACAACGATGAATTCGGTGAGGTTCGCACCGTTACCATTGACGGCGAGCCATGGTTTGTAGGAATAGATGTTGCTCGTATACTTGACTATCAGAATTGCAGCCGTGACATTAACGCTCATGTAGATGACGAAGACAAGCTGAAGTACCAAATTGGTACTTCAGCTCAGAACCGGAATGTGATCCTGATTAACGAGTCCGGTGTATACAGCTTGATTCTTTCCAGTAAGATGCCGAATGCAAAAAAGTTCAAGCGGTGGGTTACATCAGAGATTCTTCCGACACTCCGGAAAATCGGCGCGTATGTCCTCAATGACGATGCGCTTATCCAGTACATTGCACCGAATGCGGATTTACAGACGCTTGCCTATATGCGTTCCGCGCTGGGCACAATCCACGAGCTCAATCGCCAGCTTGATGAAGCAAGACCGAAGGTTGCATTTGCAGAGCAGGTTGCGGACAGCAACACACTGATTGATATGAATGCAATGGCAAAGCTGGTGGCACACAACGGATTCCCGATCGAAAGAAACCGGCTATTCAAGTGGCTGCGGTACAAGCGGATTCTGATGACAAGCAATATTCCTTATCAGGAGTTTATCGAGCGCGGGTATTTTGAAATCCGCGAGAGCACATATATAGCGAACGGCGAATCGCGACTTGCATACAAAACACTGGTGACCGGCAAAGGACAGATCTACATTGTCACGCGGCTCCGCAAGGAATACCTTGATGATATTATTCCGTCGGAAGTTTGAGGCATTGCAGTGCAGCGGCTGAATCAGGCGGTCGCTGCACTACTATATAAATAGGTGGCAGCATGAAAAAGAAAAAACGCAAATGGACATATCACGGGAAACGCATCAAGCGTGAAGCCGATCCGCTTCGCAGTATTCCGATCAAGTGCAGACGGTGTGTCTGGCGCAGCAACAAGTATGTTGCTTTCTGCGAGAGAGCAAAGTGCATTTTTGAGAGGAAGTGAATAGCATGAGCACATCGAAAAAACGGTCTCGATCAATGTCAATTTCAATAATTATCTGGAGCAACATTTCACGTCAGCAGTATTTGCAGGGATTGACCGACAAACAGCTCTGTGAGATTCTCGGCGTAACATCAAGAACACTATATAATTACCGGCAGAACCCCTCCGCGTTGATCATGAAAAAGGTTCAGCTTGTGCTTGATAAAATGGGTGTTGATATGGAGGCGATGCTCCTTTCGTAGTCAACCATTCCCGGCAAATCGCCGACAGCAGCAATCGCCAGCAAAAGTCTTCGGTTTAAATTACGAAAGTGACGAAACCCTCTTTACAAAAATGTCGAAAAGGTATATACTATTAGTGAGGGTTGCACTGACATAACCATCCACAAACGATACATGCATCCTGCGGGAGGCACATTTCCTGTTATTTTCGCGATATAGACAGCATAAAAACTGCCGGTACAGCGCGTACCGGCAGTTTTCTTATGCTTCATTATTTTTGTCCTTGTATTTTGTCCTTATGATATCGCTCTTTTAAGTGTTCATTCATGATGACGATATGCTTGCGGTCAACCATGTAATGAACAAAACCCGTAAAGAAATAAATAAAGATAACAGCCAGAAATGTTACAAGTGCAGATAGGATCGTAATGCTGCACCAGCCGAACAGCTTCAGTGAAAGCAATGCAATGAAATAGACCAACAGAAAATGTGCAGTCCAAAGGCACATGGACATCTTCAGGTCTTTCGGCTCCAAGCACAGGAATATTGCAGTAGGAAGTGCCGTAACCAGTCCGACAAGAAGAATCTCCCACAATATCATGTTTTGCATCGGCTGCTCTGATATCGTTGTGTATACTGCAACAACAATCAGAATTGCAGTTGTGATGTCTACAAAATAATGCAGAAGCGAGAGAAAAAACTCTTTCACACTAATTCTCCCCCCATCCACCGAGTCTTTCACGCAGAATGCGGACATACTGCCGTGAGATCACGATCCGTTCTCCGTTATTCAGACGGGCTTCCATTCTTCCGTTAAACAAAGGAGATAGACAGTCGATCTTTTCCATATTGACGATCAGCGACTTTGAACACCGTACAAAATCCATGTCTGCTAAATCACTTTCCAATTCATAGAGTTTTCGCTTGATCTCATAAACTTTGTGGTCGCAGTAAGCAAAAACGCGGTTTTCATTTGACTCAAAATAGAATATATCCTGTACCGATATCCGCACCATTCTGTCATCAAGATATCCGTTCAGTTCGGCTTTTGCGCTTTGAAAGGAAAGCAGCATGGATATCAGCCGCGGATCCGGTGCGGATGCCCGCACGATAATGACATCCTCGCCGTCGGGCGGAGAGGGTTCAATGATGATCTTCATTCATTTTTCTCCGTATTATCAGGCTTCAAATACTGATTGATTCACCCTGCCGGATCTTGAAAACTTTTGTCCGATGCTTCATGCATTCTTCAAACTCCGATGTTTCAATTTCGGAACTAAACGGCGGAAACGTATTATCATAATGTGTCAGAAGAACAGATTTCGCTTTGACCTTTCCGTATATCTGCTGTGCAATATCAAGGAGATACGGAGAACCCTGATACGGGATCGTCATGAGATCTATATTCTTCGGATAGTTGATCCCGTCAGCCAAAGCAAGACTTCCGAGAACAAGAATACGTTTTCCGTATGCTTCGATCAGATATGAGACAGTTTCGTTTTTTTCCAGACAGGATGTAAACTGAATGATTTTCCGCAATACGCCTTTGCGTTCACGCAGTATTCTCTTATTGAACAGTGCCTTGAAAATACTGCTTCCGGTTTTGAGATGTGCGCCCTTTATGACCTTGATCTGAAATTTTCCGAGATTCAGGACATCTCCTGCATGAACAGGACAGATATTCCGTTCCGGAACACCCATGAACCGCAAATTTTTCCGTGGCGTTTTCGTACAGTATACGGTCGTACCCGGCAGAAAAATCTCCCTGATACTTCCGATATGATCAAAGTGACCGTGTGTGATCAGAATATGCCTGCAATCGCTGAAAGCCTGCTGACTGATACAGACAGGGCTATCCGGAAACGGTACGAACGGATCCACAAAAACCGTTGAAGCTCCGGCTGTGATACGAAGCGATGCCGTGCCGAACCATGAAATTGTGATTTTATTTTCCTGCATAGATCCATGCTCCCCTGTTTCCGGTAAAGAATCTGCATCAAACCAGAAAGGCTTATGCCGGAATGCGCTCCGGCATAAGTTTCTGTTTCATCATGAGAAATCGGATGCATTCAGCACCCTCTTTCTGATTCAGAACGGTCTAACCTGCGCACTGTTAAACCGTCCGGAATCGGAGTAACATCTCCTCTATAATTATAACATATTCTATATGCACTGTCAATGCAACTTACCCTCGATTTTATGCAACTTACCTGCTTATTTATGCAACTTACCGTTTTCAGCGCAGAATATATGTTCTCGGCTAGATCCTAAACCTGTTTGACGGCTGCGAATTTTTCTCGCAGAAATGCGGTGTATTTCGCAGCAACGTCCTGCAAAGTGACTATCTCACACTTTATCGAGAGACTGACCGGAAAGTGAATCTACCCTTACGATTCTACGTACCTACAGCGTTATATTTCTTCTAGGTTCTCTTTCTCCGCCAAAAGGAAAACACGTACATTTGATGTATCATCGTATGTACGTGTTTTTTATGGTTTTGAGTCTCTTGATCCTGACATATTTAACAGCTGCTTTCTATGATTGCAAGCAGTGCAGATTCAAAGTTACGATCCTGCTGCTGTGTTCGCTTTGCCGGACCGCGCATCCGTCCGCCGGCACGGCGATATTTCGCAGATGCTGCACGAAACGCAAGCAGGCCGGAGATGTTCTCTTCGGTATATTCTTTTCCGTCCTGATTCAGCACACGCGCATTCCGGCTCATACACATTGCCGCAAGCCCGTAATCCTGCGTCACAACGAGATCACCTGCCTGAACCAGATTTACCAGTCGGTAGTCTGCACTGTCCGCCCCCTTATCTACGATGATCGTATCCACGCCGTCATGCTCGATCCTGTGTGCGGTATCACAGATGATCGTGCATCCGATCGAATGCTGCCTTGCGATCCGCACGACGATACCGGTCACCGGACAGCCGTCTGCATCTATCAGTATTTTCATGAAGTTCCTCCGATCGAATCACCGCTGTGCAGAGCGATCAGCTGATTCCCCATGATCTGTTTCATCAGCTCAAATGCGGGAATGCCAGTGCAGTGTCCGCTGTAAAACACCGTATCCAGTTTTGACAATTCCTGTGCCGTATGTATGATGACTGCCTTTTCTTCCGTTGTATGTTCGCCCTCACGCTTCATCATGTGAAATCCCGTTATCACATAATCGGGCACGCTGTCAAACAGCTGCTTGTATTTGTCGAGAATATTGAGTATCCCGTTATGCGCACAGCCGGAAAGCAGCCAGTGTTTGCCGTTCTGCGTGATGACAAGGCACTGTTCATGGCGAAAATCGTCTTCTGACTTTTCGCCGTTTTCGATGCATGACAGCTTTCGGTTCCCCTGCGGAAAGCAACGTCTGCCCGTGATACCGCTGAACAGGAACAGCTCATCATCGATCTGCATATCGCCGTCGATCAGGCGGACATTCGGCAGATTGAGAATATCAGTATCAATGCCAATATAGCGTTCACCATTATAATGCGGTTCAGCGGCTGTACTCTGCATGATGATCTGTGCTGTATGATTTATCTTTGAAAACGGTAATATGCCGCCGGAATGGTCATAATGTCCATGACTGAGGATCACAGTATCAACAGCACACAGGTCAATGCCGAGCGTTTCTGCATTTCTGACAATAGCATCGGTCTGTCCGGTATCCAGCAGAAGCTTATGTTTTTGAGTTTCAATATAGATACTGAGCCCATGTTCTGCAATGATGCTTTCATGCCCACAGGTATTCTCTACAAGTGTGACCGCCTTCATAGGTTCATTCCTCTTGGCGGGTTTTCTTCAAGATATCGGTCAAGTATCTCTGCTGCCGTCCTGACATACTTTACGCAAGGTCTGACTTTATAGTATTGCTCTGTTCTCTTTTCGGGCGTTGGTTCGCTTGTGACTGCAAGACCGTTCAGCAGTTCTCGGCACAGGATCGTTTCATGCTGTTTGCGAAATTCTTCTGCAAGATACTGGATACGCTTGTAATGCTCTGCTTTGACAGCATGATCCGTTTCTGTTCCCTCACCATAGAGAATTCCTGCCACCATAAACATTGCCGAACAGGTACCGCATACTTCACGCATTCTCCCCATACCGCCGCCAAATGATGAAGAAAGCCTTATGGCAAGTTTCCCGTCCATGCCTGTTACATCTGAAAATGCCGCAAAGACTGCCTGAGCGCAGTTATACCCCTGTGTGAAAAGAGCAGCAGCTTTTTCCGTATGATCGTACTTCATCAGTGTTCACCGCAAGTGTGGTTTCCGCAGGAATGACCATCACCATGACCGTGATGGTCACAGGTCGGTTTTTCATTCTGCACAAGTGTCTGTTCCAGAAACGCCTTTACTGCTTCATCAGCACTGCCCATATTTCCGCCATAAAGCGTAATACCTGCTTCCTGCATCGCCATTTGTGCGCCGCCGCCGATTCCGCCGCAAATCAGCACATCAACCCGTGCATTTTTCAAAAATCCCGCAAGAGCGCCGTGTCCTGCGCCGTTTGTACTGACGGCCTTTTCGCTGATCACCTTGCCGTCAGCGACATCATAGAGCTTGAATTGCTCTGTTCTGCCAAAATGCTGAAAGATCTGTTCATTTTCGTATGTAACTGCGATTCTCATAATACCGATTCCTTTCTGTGAGATCTCCTCGGAGATCGTACTGTCAAGCGTATAGTTTCCGCCTGAAATGACGATGCGTCTGCCCTCGACCAAAGCCAGTGCCAGCTTTTTTCTTGCACTGTCATAGATCGCTGTGACAGTTGTTCTTGCTACGTTCATATCACGGGCGCATTCTTCCTGTGTTTTTTCCTGATGATCAATCGAACGTATCGTTTCAAACTCATCCAGCGACATTGTGATCGTCTCATTTGCTTTGTCCTGATCCGGTGCAAAGCTCCAGTAATCGGGATAACAGCAGATACGGCGTGATTTCTGTGGCCGCGGCATATACGCATCCCCTTTCTGAGTCATGTCAATTATAGCACGATTTTTGACTTATGTCAAGAATTCAATATATCCTCGTAAATCTGCTTTTCATAAAAAACAGGCACAAGCACTATGATCTGTTCCTGCGCCTATTTTGCTTTCTATATTAGACGTTCGGGCTTCGGATCGCCCGGATATACTTCACAGGAAAACACGGGCTGTGATATATCATAGGTAAAACTCCTTTCAGTTTTAGGCATAAGAAAACCGCCTGATTATTCAGACGGTTTAATATCATCATGAGAATTGTGCATTGCAGGATCTGAAGTCTTATCATCCCAGTTACTCTTAGTTTCTTCGTCCCATTCTTCGCCTTCATAAGTATCATACTTACGAACAATATCATCAATTCTGCTCATATAATCACCCCCAAAACAGCAGAATCATCATTCAATTCCATAATTGCACATCTGCATTTATCGTTGAACAGAAACTCTGATCATCATGCGGCATCCTCCTGAACGATATTCAATATGCCGTCAATGATCGCAGGCGTTGGAAAATCAGCAGTAAAGGATGTTCTGCCGGTTATGGCATAGCTGAAATTATCCGCCATGCATTCCTCCGGATCAATGACA
>JAZQOZ010000147.1:0-68098 GCA_045628085.1 Oscillospiraceae bacterium
TACTCCGTTTCCGACAGCTCCGGCAAACGCGAAAAAAACTGTGTCACACTCACAGAGGTGCGGACAGAATAAAACGCCGTTTATTCCCCATTATAATTTGGCAGTGCCGACAGCCGATTTTGCTCCCTTGCAGTTTTCATGCTGCTATTTTCATCTTCACCCATTGTATTTCCTGCGATATTGCGATATAATTGATTATATCGCAGTGAAAGAATAAGGTGATTGATTGAAAACAGTCATTATTCACGGGCAGAGCCATAAAGGCTCAACCTATCACATTGCGCATGAACTTGCGGAGAAGATCGGCGGCGAACTGACCGAATTTTTCCTGCCGAAGGATTTCGGAGAATTCTGCATCGGCTGCATAAACTGCTTCACCGTCCATGAATCAAAATGTCCGCATTATCAGAAGCTCACGCCGATCACGGGATCCATTGACGCTGTTGAATGGAACGGTGTCAGCGATCAGCAAAGCAACATCGTCTATTGCAAAGAAAATTGTCAGGCGAGCCGGCAAAGTGAAACCTGACATCAAAACGAAAGCATTTTTCTTCATCATGCATCTGCTCCAACGGAACGGCTTCAATGAACGGGATGTCAAATACTGGAAGGAAAAAGGCTGGACAGAAAACAAACGTCCGTGGAAATGAATATCATTTCCGATTCTATAATCATAAATAGAATATATCAGGTGACTGACACCTGATAAATACAATGACCGGAGGTGTTTCCCATGCCGCCAGGTGGTGGAAGAAACAGCACAAAATTCCTGACCGAGGAAGAAATGCAGAACAAACCGAAAGTAACGAAAGAGCTGCTCCTGCGTATTTATTCCTATCTCAGCCCGTATAAAAAGCAAATGCTGCTCGTTTTGCTTTCGATCGTGATGTCGTCGATCCTGACGCTGATGCCGTCCGTTCTGACCGGAAAGATCATTGATGAAGGTTTGATCGCCAAAAATCTCAAATCGCTCATCCTGTTCATCGTACTGTCATTCGGCGTGACACTGCTTGCAAACATGATCGGCATTCTCGAAAGCTATCTCAATACATGGATCGCGCAGCATATCACCTTTGATATGCGCAACAAAATGTACCGGCATCTGCAAACCATGTCGCAGCGGTTCTTTACGGCCAATAATCAGGGCGATATCATTACGCGCATGACAAGCGATATTTCCGGTGTTCAGCAGATCATCACGAGTACACTGTCGAGCATCCTTTCCAATTCCATTACGCTGATCGTCGCGCTTGTTTTGATGTTCCGTCAGAACTGGATCCTCGCACTGGTCGGCATGGCGGTCGTACCGCTGTTTATGCTCCCGACACGGAGCGCCGGCAAGCGCCGCTGGTCGATCACAAAGGAATCACAGGCTTGCAGCGATGAGATCAACGGTATCCTGAATGAAACGCTTTCCGTCAGCGGTCAGCTCCTTGTCAAGCTGTTCGGCATGGAAGAAAAGGAAAATCAGCGGTACGAAGCCGTCAATAAGAAAATGATCGACCTGAATATCAAGGAAAGCATGGCAGGCAGATGGTTTCGTATGGCGCTCAGCACCTTTACGAATATCGGCCCGATGCTGATCTATCTTGTCGGCGGCATTATTATGATGCGCTATGACGATTCGATCACGGTCGGTCAGATCTCGGTTCTGGTCGCATTGCTCGGAAAAATGTATATGCCTGTCAATTCACTTCTGAATATTCAGGTAGACTGGATCCGTTCGATGGCATTGTTCACCCGTATTTTCGAGTATTTTGATATGAAACCGGAAATCGTAAATGCACCCGATGCGATCAGACCGGATTCCGTTCGCGGCGAAGTCGAATTTCAGAATGTCCGTTTCCATTATGATGAAGAGCGCGAGATCCTGAAAAACATCAATTTCAAGCTGGAAAAAGGCAAGTGTATTGCGATCGTCGGGCCGTCCGGTTCGGGAAAGAGTACGCTGATCAATCTGATTCCGCGTTTATATGATGTTGTGGACGGTACTGTGCTGTTTGACGGAACGGATGTCCGCAAGCTCGATCTCGGATTTTTGCGTGAAAATATCGGCATTGTCAGTCAGGAGACCTATCTGTTCAACGGAACGATCCGCGAAAATCTGCTCTATGCAAAGCCCGATGCAACAGAGGAAGAACTGATTGATGCCTGCAAGCGTGCAAACATCTATGATTTTGTTGGAAAGCAGGAAACCGGTCTGGATACCATTGTCGGAAACCGCGGTCTGAAGCTTTCCGGCGGTGAAAAGCAGCGTATTTCCATTGCAAGAATCCTGCTGAAAGATCCTGCCCTGCTCATTTTCGATGAGGCGACCTCGGCACTGGATTCAATTTCCGAACAGAAAATTCAGGATGCGATCGAGCCGCTGATCGAATCGCGTACAGGTATCCTGATCGCACACCGTCTTTCCACGATTCTTGCTGCGGATGAAATTCTCGTGATCAAGGACGGCGAGATCGCGGAACGCGGCACGCATCATGAACTTGTCGGTGCAGGCGGCGTGTATACACAGCTTTACGAAACGCAGTTCCATAGAGCTGAGGAAGAAGCTGATGCAGCCGATTTCAGCTATTCCGAAGGCGAAGAAGCGTGATAGTAATGCAGTTATCATTCTGAAAATAATCAATAAAAAAGAAGGTGTCAATTTGAATTGGCACCTTCTTTTTATTATTCCACGATTACATTTTGCCGATCTCAGCGATCAGGAATTCGCGGAGCGTCTGCGGATTGCAGTTGCCTTTGAGCTGCTTCATGCACTTACCGAGAATCGCCGCAAGTGCCTTTTCCTTACCGGAACGGTAATCCGCAACAGCCTTTTCCTCTGCTGCAAGCACTTCTCTTGCAACTTTTTTCATCGCGCCGGTATCATTCGACAGAACAAAGCCGTTCTTTTCCGCATATTCTGCCGGATTCAGGTCTGCATCATCAAACATGGCATCGAGGATCTTTTTGCCGTTTGCACGGCCGACCTTTCCGCCGGTGACAAGCAGGATCAGCTCGCCCAGCTTTTTGCCGTTGATGTTCAGGCTGTCCGGTGTCATCTTGCGGCTGCCAAGAATGCTCATTGCCTCAGAAAGCAGCCAGTTTGCTGCGTCCTTTGCGCTCTTGCAGACAGAATATGCATCCTCAAAGCATTCACAGACTGCGATGCTCTTTGTAAGCTGTGCCGCATCATATTCGCTGAGTCCAAGCTCATCTGTATAACGCGCACGCTTGACTTCCGGAAATTCCGGCAGAGATGCCTTGATCGAATCATACCATGCATCGTCGATCACGATCGGCATGACGTTCGGATCAGGGAAATAACGATAATCGCCGGCAGTTTCCTTGGAACGCATCGAATAGCTCTTGCCCTTGATATCATCCCAGCGGCGTGTTTCCTGAATCAGTACCTCTGTACCGTTTTCGATCGCATCAATGTGTCTTGCGACCTCATAGCTGATCGCGCGCTTGATCGCATCGATCGAGTTCATGTTCTTCATTTCCGTGCGGACACCGAGTTTGTCACTGCCTTCCGGACGAACAGAAAGGTTTACGTCGCAGCGCATTGTACCATGCTCCATTGCGCATTCTGCAACCTTTGCATAGCGCAGCAGGCTCTTCAGGCGCTCCAGATATGCTTCGACTTCTTCCGCACTGGAAAGATCCGGCTGGCTGACGATCTCGATCAGCGGCACGCTGGTACGGTTGAAGTCTACGCAGCTTACATCTGCTGCACCGATATCATGCACGAGTTTGCCGGCATCTTCTTCCATGTGGATCTGCTTGATGCGGACATTTTTCTTGCCCTTGGAAGTTTCGATCTCGACCAGACCGTTGACGGCAACCGGTGCAAACCACTGTGTCGTCTGATATGCACACGGCAGATCGGGATAATAGTAGCTTTTTTTATCGAAAGTCGTTGTGCGGTTGATGGTGCAGTTGAGCATCATACCGGCTTTCATGCCAAAATCGACAACGCGCTTATTTGTGACAGGCAGCATACCCGGCATACCGCAGCAGGCAGGGCAAACGTGTTCATTCGGACCTGCACCGTATTTTGCATGGCAGGAGCAGAAGATCTTGGACTGTGTCGCAAGCTCGACATGAACTTCAAGACCAATGACTGTTTCGTATCTCATTTTCATTCACCATCCTTATTCATAGAGCTTTGCTGCTTCAAACAGTGCATTCTCGGAGAAAGCCTTTCCGATCAGCTGTACGCCGCCTGCGGTCACAGTCGGCAGACCGGTCAGAGATGCAGGCGCAGTATAGAGATTCTCAGAGAATGTGATATACTGATCAGCCTTGACATCTTCCTCGGTATAAGCAGCCTTTGAGCAGGCAGGAATGAGAATTGCGTCATACTGTTCAAACAGCTTTGCAAAGCATTCTGAAACAAGGCGGCGGATTCGCAGTGCCTTGTCATATTCTCTCATATAGTTATCGGTCGAAAGCACATCCGAACCGAACAGGATCGCTGTTTTCAGCAGGAAACCGAATGCCTCTGTACGGGTATTCGTATAGAGATCGTCGATGCAGGTGTAATTTTCTGTGCGGTAGCCGTACTTGACACCGTCATAACGGGATACGTTGTTGCACAGTTCCGCGCTCATCAGAATATTCCATGCGATCCTTGCGGATGCGAGCAGCGGTTCACTGATCTCCGTAACGGTCACACCGTTTGCCGTCAGCTTTTCCTTTGCGGCACTGAGTTTCGCGGATGTTTCAGCATCAATACCTGCGGTCAGCTCAGAGATCACAGCAACGCGGCGAACCGTATCTGCGGAAGCATTGCTTTTCAGGCGGCTGCATTCTGCTTCGGAAAGGCTTGTGCCGTCCTTATCATCGTGACCGGTCAGAACATCCAGAACCTCACGGCAGTCAGCGGAATTCTTTGCGGTCACGCAGACCGTTTCACCGGAACAGGCAACAGGGATCGTACCGTAACGGGAAACCGTGCCATAGGTCGGCTTTACGCTGACCAAACCGCTCTGTGCGGCTGCGCGGCGGATCGAGCCGTTGACATCCAGTCCGACGGCTGCCATAGCACTACCCTCTTTGACGATCTCAGCGGCAGCATTTACCAGCTTACCGTCTGCTGTCGGTGCGCCGTAATAAGATGTTTCACCGAGCAGGTCGATCGCAAATTCACCGACATCGGCTTTTCCGCAAATGCCGTATCCGGCGGCAGAAAGTCTTGTAATTGCTTCTGCTTCCAGTAAGCTCATATAACCGTCCAGCATCTTGGAACCGGCTGCTGTCGGCATATCCTTTGTCAGCATCATATCATCTGCGACGATCTTCTTTGCGCAGGTTGTTTCAGTTTGTGCAGTAAAAAGTTTCATAGTATCTCCTTCCCGTTATTCCACGACACGCGGTACACACCAGTAACCCTGATCGGTCTCAGGCGCACCCTTTTGCAGATCGTCACGGGAGAAGGGCTGTGAAGCCACATCATCACGGACAACAGTCATGATCGGCATAACATGAACCATTCGCTCGATATTATCAGTATTGACCGCATTCAAAACAGAGAGTTCCTGCTCGCGGTTATCAAAAAACGCGAGAACATCATTTTTTTGTGTTTCGTTCAGGCTGAGCTGATTGAGCAGCTCCAGCTTTCGCAGCGTTTCTTTATCCATAAATATAGCTCCTTTACAGTCAGAAAAAGCGCATGATATCCGGCTTCTCCTCACAATTATATAGCATAAATTATATCACATAATCCATTTCATGTCAAGGGATGGAGCTTACCAAAATTGATTCGCATAATGCAGCTGTATTTGTTAAACAAAGCGCACATCCTGCTTGACACGATTTCTGAATCATGCTATAATGAAATCAAATAATTGTATTTACAACACTGGAGATGAATCCTATGTCACTGGACCGTTCACTTTATAAAAAGCTGTTCACGGTCGTTGCGCCGATCGCATTTCAATATCTGACCGCATCTCTTGTCAGTGCAAGCGATGCTTTTATGCTCGGATTTCTTGATCAGGATGCGCTTTCTGCGTCATCTCTTGCCGGACAGATCGCCTTTGTATTCAGCCTGTTTTACGGTGCATTTGTTGCCGGTCTGACCGTTCTTGCATCGCAATACTGGGGAAAAAATGACCGTCAGACCGCAGAGGAAGTCCTTGCCTGTACGATGCGCTACTGTCTGCTGGCAGGACTCATTTTTACGCTTGCCGCAGCCCTGATACCGGAACGCATCATGCTTTTTTTCACCGCGGATGATGCACTGATCGCGGCAGGCGCAAGGTATCTGCGGACAGTATCCGCATCCTATCTGCTGACTGCCTTCACGCAGACCTATTACGGCATCATGAAGATCTGTGACAGGGCAAAGCTCAGCTCGATCATCGGATCCCTGTCTGTTGTCCTGAATATTGTGCTGAATGCAATGCTGATCTTCGGCTTCGGCATCTGCCCGAAAATGGGCATAGAGGGTGCGGCGCTTGCAACGGTTCTGGCACGGATATTTGAAACAGTCATGGTCATCATTGCGATCATCCGCAAGGACTGTCCGCCGTTCCGTTTCCAACTGATCCTGCATCTGCCTGACAAAACGCTCCATCGCGATTACTGGAAATACACCATTCCCCTTTTCATCAATCAGATCGGATGGGGCGGCGGCGTGACCATGTATTCTGTCATTATGGGGCATCTCGGCTCGGATGCGGTCGCTGCCAATTCGATCGCAAGCATTGTCAGAAGCCTGATCGCAAGTCTTTGCTGGGGCATTGCATCGGGTGTCGGCATCATTCTCGGCGGAATGCTCGGCAGAAAAGAACTGGATGAAGCGAAAAAAGCAGGCGGCAGCTTCGTCCGTTTCTCCATTTTCATCGGTGTCATGTCGGGACTTGTCATTCTGGCAGTCACGCCGCTTGTGCTGCGTGTCATTCATCTTGCACCGCAGGCACAGCATTATCTGAAATATATGATGCTCATGGCAGCGTATTATATTATTGGAAATTCACTCAATTCTACGATCATTTCCGGAATTTTCCCATCCGGCGGCGATACGAAATTCGGAATGTGGTGCGACCTCATCACGCTGTGGGCGGTTGTTGTTCCGCTTGGCGCGATCGGCGCATTTTGGCTGAAACTGCCTGTTCTGGCGGTCGCATTCATCCTCACGCTCGATGAATTCGTAAAAATACCGGCAGTCTATAAGCACTATATGAAGTATCAATGGGTGAAAAACATCACAAAAGAGGATTCTGTCTGATCGGCACATACGCTGTATATGCACGATCGACTGTCCAACAATTATATAGATTGCCGCAGCGCAAATCGTATATTATCACTAATTTTCTGCATTTCGAGGTTTCAGCTTGACAAAAACTATGCTCCATAGTATAATAAATAGAGTATAGACTCATGTTATACTATAAAATCTTGATGATGAGTCAGGAAAGGAAATAAACATGAAAAAATTGCTTTTGCTTGGCGGTTCCCGTTACTTGATCCCTGTCATTGAAGCAGCACACAAGCTCGGCTGCTATGTTATCACCTGCGATTACCTGCCGGACAATACTGCACACAAGTTTGCAGATGAATACGTAAATGTCAGCATCATTGATAAGGATGCAACACTTGCGGCAGCGCAGAAACTCGAAATCGACGGCATTATGTCCTTTGCCTGTGATCCGGGCGTTGTGACCGCTGCATACGTTGCCGAAAAAATGGGACTTCCCTTCCAGGGCTCCTATGAAGCAACCAGCATTTTACAGGACAAGGGTCTGTTCAGACAGTTCCTGACTGATAACGGCTTCAATGTTCCGCACGCAAAAAGATATACCGATAAGAAAGCACCGTATCAGGATGTTGATTTCTTCAACTGGCCTGTTATCGTAAAGCCGGTCGATTCGGCAGGCAGCAAGGGTGTCACAAAGGTTGAAACGCCGGATGACCTCGCAGAAGCAATCGAGACCGCAGTCGGCGGTTCGCATAATGCTGCATTTATCATCGAAGATTTCCTGACCTTCAAGGGCTATCATTCCAGCGCCGATCCGTTTACTGTTGACGGTAAATTGCAGTTTGTCACTTATTCCGACCAGTTGTTTGACAAGGAAGCTGAAAATCCCTATACGCCGGCAAAGATCATCTGGCCGTCTACCATGAGCCAGAGCGATCAGGATTACCTGACCGCCGAAACACAGCGCCTGATGGATCTGCTGAATATGGGTACCGGTATCTATAATATCGAAACCTGCGTCGGCAGCGACGGCAAACCGTATCTCATGGAAGTATCTCCGAGAGGCGGCGGCTGCAAGATCGCAGAGCTTCAGCGCATGGCATTCGGTGTTGATCTGATCGAAAATGAGGTTCGCAAAGCGATCGGTATGCCTGTTGAAAATGTCCGTCAGACCGAATGTGACGGCTACTGGTGTGAAATGATCATTCATGCAAGACCGGGACAGAGCGGTACCTTTAAGGCTTTGAAAATTGATCCGGAGATCGAGAAGAATCATGTCCAGTTAATTGATATGACCACAAAGCCGGGCGATTTTGTCCATCCGTTTACCGGCGCAAATATGTCGCTCGGCGATATGTTCCTGCGCTTCGATTCACGCGAGCAGCTCGATGAGACAATGGATCGCGTGAATGAATGGCTCACGATCGAATTAGAGGGTGAATGAAATGGCTTCATCATGCTCCATCTGTGAAGTAAAAAGTGCAGATCAGATTTTTGAAATACTATCTGACTTTCAGGACGCTTTGCCAATTCTTGGCTCAAGTACTGCATTCCGAAAAGAAATGGCTGAAAAGCTTTCAAAATACGCTTTCGTTTTCCTATTGCAGATTGACCATGAAAATGCCGGTTTTGCTTCGATATATGCCAACGACACAACTTCAAAAACCGGTTATATTTCATTTATTGCAATCGCTTCTAAATACAGAAAAATGCATTTGGGAACGCAGTTAATGAACACCTTGTTTTCGGCAGCAAAACAGAATCAAATGCAGTATGTGAAGCTCGAGGTCGCAAAAACCAATACGGTCGCACAGAGCTTTTATTCAAAATACGGTTTTCAATATCAATCTGAAGCAAGTGCTGACTCAATATATATGATAAAACAGATCGACGATTAAAAGGACACAGCCATGCGAACACAATTCGCATGGCTGTATCTTTTATCCGCATAAAAACAGAAAAGGCTGTCAGGATATATGACAGCCTTTATGATCGTATATGTGTGACGGTTCAGCCAAGTTCAACAGTCGCAATACGCGGTTCAAAACAGCAGCAAGGTCTGACGCAGACAATGCGCACGCCGCTTGCTCTCTGCGGACCGACTTTCATAAATGTTGCGATAACGCTTGTTTTGCCGCCTAGTCCAAGCGGACCGATATTGGCTTCATTCACCCGTCTGGTGATCTCCTGCTCCATTTCAGACTGCACATCATAACAGCCGTCAGTCTGCGCCTGAAGCATCATGGATGCCGCCTCAAAATGCGAGCGTCCGACACCGACCGCGAGCGTACACGGTGAACAGCCAAGCTGTGAAACAGCCTCTTTGGACCAGTTCACGATTTCATCCAGTACCACCTGCGTATCATGTTTATGAAATACACGGTAAGTCTTTGCACGGATCGCAGGGCCGCCGCCAAACATCAGAATATGCAGACGGATAACATTCTCTTTGCATCTGCGCAGCAGGATCGGTGCAGGCTCAACACCTGCCGAATCCGGATTCAGTCCGCCGGACTGATCGATCCGCTGGCTGTCATTGCCCATAATCCCCATCGGACGTCCGGGCAGCTTGCGCAATCCCTCAACAATGCCCTCTTTGACTGCATCAAGCATTTTACCGGTCACAGGTGTATCTTCACCGATTTCCAGCACCAGATGCGGTATACCGGAATCATCGCAAAGCGGACTGCGGTTCTGTTCCGCTGCCTCTGCATTTTCCAGAACGGTTTCCAGAACCCATTTTGCTTTTTCGTTCGTTTCGGCAGCAGCCGCACGCTGATATGCATTCTTTTTATCCTGACGGAATGTTGAGCCGGCTTCCACGAGTGTATCTCTGACAAGCGAAACGATCTCCTCATAGCTCTTACTCATAAATACTCCTCCCGTGTGCCGCGCCGATGATCGCAGGATATTCATTTACCTTTATGAGATGCAGTGCCTCCATGCCAAGCTCCGGAAACGCAATAACACGCTGCTCAGTCGTCTTTGCACCGAGCAAAGCCGTCACAGGCGGAATAACTGCATAGACTGCGTTATACTGATCGAGTGCTGCAACAGTTTCCGGATGCAGCGCACCCTTTCCGAGATGCAACTTGATACCGGCAGCCGAAAGCGGCGCGATGCTGCTCTCGATCTCCAGTTTATTACTGGAAGTCGGGCCGACACCGGCAGGACTGACCGCCGTGTGAAAGATCACCTGACCGTGCAGATCAACGCCGAGTTCCCCGACTGTGCCGTCCTCGATCATTTTCAGCACTTTCGGCAGAACGGCATCCCGTCCGCAAAGAATATATCCTGAAATCGTCACCGTATCACCGACTTGCAGACGATCAATGTCTGCATCCGTGATCGGAGTAGTTAATGCAACTGCCATATAGCGCCTCGCTTACCAGTTGACCGCAAACAGTTTGACATAAGCGCCTTCATTTTCGATGACACCAAATGCCTTTGCGCGGTTGAGAATTTTCTTTGCCCAGTTTGTATGCGGTTTGATCTCATTCATCTTGTTGCCGCCTGAGCCTTTCACGACACCGCCCGATGTACCGAGGATCTGGCAGGCATCGTTATACTCTTCCTTTGTGACCGCCATCATCGCATTCACAAACTTAACGTGTGTCGGATGGATAACGGTTCTGCCGATAAAGCCGTTCGCCTTATCCAGAATGACCTCACGCAGCAGACCGTCGATCTCATTGTTTACAAGCGGAATTCTGCGCATCAGATAGTCTTCCAGACCATGTTTCGGCAGTTCCTCAAACATCAATTCCTTCGGCGCACGGAAGTATTCCCAGACTGGTCCGGAGATCACATAATCATTATTTCTGCCGCAGACATTGACAATGTCACTGAGGCACTCGCGGACGGTCATAATATCATAAAGTGAATAATCAACACCACGGCGCACACCGAATACAGACGAGAAATCCGTACCGCCGACACGCACCTGCAAAACCAGATCATGATACTTGTCGAGGATCTTCTTGATGCCGACAAGCTCTGCCATTCTGGTTTCCTTGTAAGCGACCTCCGGATCTTCAATGATCGGCATACCGTACAGGACTTCATCGAACCGTTCGTTCAGGTCCTCCAGAAATGCGAAATACTCATAGCCGTTTTCAGCATTGAATTTCGGGAAATTGACACCGCAGAGTGAACGAACCTGTTTCTTTGTCAGTCCTGCTGCAAAATGCTTGAACTGCGCAAGATTACGGATTCGCACAAAGATCAGCGGCACATATTCCGGTGCAAGTTCACCGCTGTCCACAGCATCCGTGACTGTATCGAGCAGATTATATACATTTTCCTCAGCTTCCGGTACGCGCTCCTCCGGACAAGCATCCTCAAAGCACAAAACGATCGTTGTCAGACCGGGCATAACATGAGAAAGGATCTTCGGAGCAAAGTCCTTTGTTCCCGGCATATACATTGTTGCACCGAGACAGTATTGCAGCAGTTCACGATCGGTATACTTATTGAAAGTCTGCGGTTCTACAACGAATTTAAAATCAGGATTATACAGATGATGTCTCATGGAGATTCCTTCTTTCTATCAGATGAGGCTGCCCTTCGGCGACCATACAGCCTCCGGATAGTATTCATCAATCATACGCTTTACAAGACTGCACTGCTTTGCACGCTTTCTTGCATCATCCTCCGTGCTGTCCCAGCTATGCGTTGCAGCAACAGAACCGCCGGTCTTGAGGTAAAGCGGTGCAGCAACACGGATCATCTCCGGCACTTCATAGTGACGGATAAAGCCGCCGGTAGACTTCGGGTTTTCCGTATGAATGTCGATCGGGCAGTCTACAGCCTGTCGCATTGCAGCGAGCATCTGGAGCTGAATATCACGAACAGGATTGATCGAATCCGCGCCGTTCAGTTCGAGCAGCTTTGCAGAACAGGGGTTGCCGTGACCTGCGTGTGCAGAGATCTTGAAATGGCAGTCAGCCGGGATCTCGCCTGCCTTGCGCATTTCGTTCAGCGCCCAGAGGCATCCCTCATCATAGACAAGGAAACCGCGGCAGCCGAGTCTTGCGGCACGCTTCACATCCTCGATCGCACGGACGATCTGTTCCTGACCGCGCAGACGATAGCCCATGCGCACGCCTTCCTCGGTATGAACAGAAGCAGAAGTATCCGTTGTTGCACGCGGACCGACTGCAAGGATCAGGTCAGTCTGCCACTGATGTGCCAGCTCGACCATTTTGCTGATCTCCTCATCGGTCAGGCGCATAATGCCCTGTGTCTGTGTAACACGGTGCAGATAAAGACCATAGCCGTCCATTGCCTCAAGCAATGCCTTCATAACCTTCGGTCCCTGAATGCCCGGCACCTCAAAACGGTACTGACCGCCGTCCTTGAAGCGTTTTTCTGAGGTCGGCATATCATAGGCATCTCCGCCCGGCAGACCGATCGACTTCAGAAATTCTCTCGTTTGTTCCATGCTGTTCATAGCTGTGATTCCTCCTTAGGTTTCGTTCAGATCGTCGATCAATGCATTGATCGCTGCATTGTGATCAAAAATGATCGGCGGCAGCTTACTGTTAAGCCCTTTATGGATCCGGCAGTCAATAAACGCTGCCTTGCCGCAGTCTTTCAGCTTTGCGATCGCTTCGATCAGCTCCTGCTCATTTTCAACAGCCTTACCGACGGTTGCATAGCCGCACGCCTCTGCGATCTTCGTAAAATCAACCTTATGACCGGCAGAAGGCTGTCCGCCGACTGATTCATGTGCGCCGTTATTCAGGACAACGTGCAGGAAATTCGGCACATTGTATTTGCTGACCATTGTCATTGCACCCATGTGCATCATACAGGCAGAATCGCCGTCCAGACAGACAACATTCCGCTGCGGTTTTTCCATTGCAATGCCGAGGGCAACGGATGACGCGTGTCCCATTGAACCGACATTCAGATAATCATGTGCTTTGGTCTCATTCCGGCGTTCGCGCAGGAAAAACAGTTCTCTTGTAGCACGTCCGGTCGTCGCAGAATAGATCGTATCTGCCGGCATCTGATCGAGAATAACCTCGATTGCTTCTTCGCGGCTCATCGGATATACTGCATCAACATTATTCGCCTTTTCCGCTGCCGCCATCACGCCTTTCGGGGCGATCAGCGCATAGGAACGGCGATTCTCACGGCAATAGGCAGCCGCCTTTGCGATTTCAGTCTGAAAATCCGCATCATCATCCTTGAGGATGCTGTAGGGAATATGCATCACATCGAGCAGACCGGGCGTGATCTCGCCCTGAAGCCGGTGCTGCGGATGATTCGGCTCAGTATTGCCCTGACCGCGCCAGCCGATCAGCAGAATCATCGGAACGGCATAGACATCATGCTCCGCAAGGGATGCAAGCGGATTGATCGTGTTGCCGAGTCCGCTGTTCTGCATATAAACGAGCGGGATTTCTTTTGTTGCAAAATAATGACCGCAGGCAATGCCGACCGCATTTCCCTCATTTGCTGCAATGACATTTCGCTCCGGCATATTCGCAAGCGCATAATTGCAGAAGCCGTTGAGGTAAGAATCCGGCACACCGGTAAAGAAGGTAATGCCTTGTTCTGCAAGTGCTTCAAAAACAAGTTTCTGATCTAACATACTGACTCCTTACTGTTTGGGCGACGGCTTGAACAGCGTGAAATATCCAGGACTGTCCGCATGGGTGATCCCCCATGCCTGCTCAAATGCAGCAACGATCTCCTCAGGCAGCGGACCTGCCTTGATCGTATCCATATTCTGCTGCAAATGATGCAGTTTTGATGCACCGATAATAACCGCATCGCCGCGGTCCGCATTCAACATGGAATGATAGGCAAGCCAGCGATAGGTTGCCTCGATCGTTGTGATACCGTACTTTTCGCAGACAGATTTCAGCAGATCAACTGCATCGAAAAAGCTCTTTTTCCAGTAGCGGTTCTGATAATTCGGGCGATGCGTGAATCTGCCGTCGGTCGGTGCATCCTCAAATTTCCCGTAACGTCCGGTCAGCAGACCGCCTGCCATCGGATTATAGGCACAGAAACGCATCCCGAAGTGATCGAGACAGGCATTCAATTCTCTTTCCGCCCTTCTGGTCAGCGGATTGTAGATGCCCTCAAAAACAGTCGGCTTCACCCAGCCGTTTTTATCGCAGAGATGCCAGACATCAGCGACCATCCATGCAGGGAAATTGGAAAGACCAAGCTCCTTGAATTTGCCCTGTTCATGCAAATCTGCGCAGGCAGCCAGTACAGATTCAACGGGTGTTGCAGGATCGGGAAAATGCAGATAGAACGTATCCACATAATCGACCTGCAAGCGTTCAAGCGATTCATTGAGCTGCATATACGCCGCATCGCCGTCCAGTCTGCCCGTAATACGCGGATTGACCTTCGTTGCGATCTTCACACGCTCTCTGCCGATCGTTTTCAAAGCCTGACCGATCAGCTTTTCGCTTTGACCTTCATTATAGACATAAGCCGTGTCCAGTTCATCATATCCTGCATCAAGAAATGCCTGAATAAATGCTTCAGAATCCGGTGCAAAGACCGATTCTCCAAAGGTCATCGTACCCAGGATCAGTTTCATGCTCATTGCGTTTTCCCTCATAATTATAAATATTGCAGCAGTTCAGGAACGGTTGAATCAGTTTCTTGCACCAGTGCAAATACCTTTTCACCGGATGCTTCACTGATGCCCGCATACGCCATCAGATCGAGATATCTTTCATGGAATTCCGCATCATTCAGCGGATTTTCCGGCTCTCCCTTCGGGAAGTCCACACGTTCGGTATAGCTTTGTGCAGCCGTCCTGATCGTGACAACTGCGGTCTGTTCGGCAGGGAATGCCGCGCTCATTTTCTCATCCGCCGCAACTTTCACCTTTGCAGTCAGCCCGAGGATTTCCTGATCCTTTACCATATCCTCACTGAATTCCTGCAAGCCTGCCTTACCGTAGATCAATGCAGCAGCGGTGCTGTACGGAATGCTCATCTTTGCAGAATAAGAACCGGGGATCTCCGTATGATCGTGACCGGAGACTGCCAGAGAATAGGTCTGAATGTCGATCTGCTCCACATCAGCAGCCTTGATGCCGTACTGATTGCGCAGATGGATCGCCGCCTCAACAGACGGATGCGTATAGCGGCAGGATGCATAGGGCTTTGTATAGCTCTTGGAGATCGCGTATGTGCCGTTGAGCAGGAACGGCTTCATTTCAACATCTGCACTGCCGGTCATCATTTTCAGATAGCCGCGCGGCGCACCAAGCGGATCCGGATGTCCTTTGAAGCCCGATTTTGCAAGCTGAACTGCCGTCAGTGCAAGCAGTGCGCTCTTTGCAACATTATAAGGCTTCAGCTCAGAACCGTCATCCAGAACAAGCAGCATACCGGATGCCGAAACACACGCAGCAGCAAACGCCTGCTCACGTTCTTCCTCAGTAAATCCAAGCAGATAAGATGCCGCGATCGCCGCACCAAGTACACCGCAGGTACCGGTCGCATGATAGCCCAATGCTTTATGTCCGGGCTGAATCGATACTGCCATTGTATATGATGTTTCATAGCCGATGATTGCTGCACGGAGAACTGCATCGACCGTATAGCCGTAACGCTGTGCAAGCGGAAGCAGCAGCGAAAAAATCGGTGAACCGAGATGAATGATACCGGAGTTTGTTCCGTCATCAAAATCAAGCGCATGACCGTTCAGACCGTTCAGGAAAACAGCTTCCTTGAGCGTATAGGATCTTCCTGTTCCGATTGCTTTGAATGCGCCCTGTTCCGGCTCTGCAAAATCATAATATTTTGCAAGCTTTTCAGCCTGAAAGCGGCTGCCTGCGCAGGCAACTGCAAGGTAATCAAGCAGCGAACGCTTTGCTCTTGCATAAACAGCATCCGGAATCGGCTGTGCTGCAAGAGTGCGGATATTCTGCAAATATGCCTCGGTCTTTGTCATTGTACACCATCCTTTTTCGTATTAGTTCATTTCAAGCGGCGGGAGCAGATCATGCCGCATCATATCATTGCCGTTTTCGTCAATGACCTTCACATGATCCGAAATATATTGCTGTTTGGCGTTAAATTCCTCAACAGATGCAGCAAGAATATTCATGCCGGCAACACGGTCGCTGCTGCTTGTTACACCGCGGATCACCGTGCCCTTGCTGCGGACAGGATGGAATTCATGAATGATTCCCTCTTTTTCGAGTTCTTCAAATCCTTCAAAATGATCGAGAACACCCGGCTGACAGTAGATAAAGTCATTGACAACAACCTTATTTCCGGTATCACGCTTTGTCAGATCGGGCACCTTGCCGAGGGTAATGTCGATTGCAGCGGTGATGACATCCACACCGCTGGAATATTTGATGAGCAGCCATTTCATATTGCCGCCGGTTCGCGCACAAAATTCCAGAACAGAAATACGGCTGCCGTTATGCAGAAGCTGCACAAGCAGCGGAGAATTGACAAGGCCGAACGCATCTGCGATCTTCTGCGTCACAGTTTCGATCTGCTCCATGATCGTATCCGGCACACAAACCGGATATCTGCCGCGGAAAATAACGAAACGGTCATCACTCTTGACCTTGTCGCTGTTGGAAACGCAAAGGATCTTTGCCTTGCCGTTTACAACAAAAGCATCGACGCTGATCTCCTCACCGGCAAAAAATTCTTCCACAATGACACCGCCGGTACGGCTGATCTGTGCAGCCTCATGATAATACTGCACAAGCTCCTCATGCGTGGATGCCTTACGGACACCCTTTGAGCTGTATGCATCCACGGGCTTGATCACAAGCGGATACTGAAGCTGGCTGATCTTTTCCTCATCGAGCTCCGGCATTTCGATATAACGGGTAGACGGAATGCCGTTCTCATGGAAGATACGCTTCATGCGGATCTTATCCGATACATTCATACCGGTTTCATAATCAATGTAGCACGGAAGACCGAGTGCCTCCGATACCTGTGCAACGACCAGAAGTACCTGATCGGCACAGACCGTGATCAGAAAATCAACTTTTTCATCCAGCGCGATCTTCTTCACCGCTTCAATATCAAAAATATCAACCTGATAAAAAATATCAGCAAAGGATTTGGCGATCGGCGTAGCGCTGCCGTCCGCCAGAACAGTTGTGATATTTCGTTCCCGAAGCTGCCGCAGCAGCTCAGCCTGCGGTACACCGCCTGCAAGTACAAGAGCTTTCAATTCGATCCTCCCGATTCTCTCTGCATGGATCTGACCGCTGCCTTCGCATCGGCATATCCATGATAATTGGCTTTTCGATTATTTTTTGCTTGTCAGTTCGTCTTCTTTTTTGAATTCGATTTTTTCGCGTTTCAATACAACTGCAACCGTTTTGAACATGATCTTCAAATCAAACCACAGGCTGAATTTGTCAACATATTCCACGTCGTATGCAATTTTTTCTGTCCAGGTCAGATTGTTTCTGCCGTTGACCTGTGCCCAGCCGGTCAGACCGGGCTTCATGTCCAGTCTTCTGCGCTGCTCATCGTTATATTTCTCCGCCTGATACGGCAAAGTCGGTCGGGGACCGACAAAGCTCATCGTACCTTCCAGAATATTGAAAAGCTGCATCAGCTCATCCAGACTGGTTTTCCGGAGAAATGCGCCGAGTTTCGTGATACGGGTGCTGGAAGGCTCCAGAATGTCGCCGTTCGGCTTATGCAGAACACCATTGACGCTGTATGTTCCTTCCGGCGGCTGCCGCATGGTACGAAACTTATAGATCTTGAATATTTTGCCGTTCTTTCCGACTCTCTCCTGCTTGAATACGGCACCGCCCTTGGATTCCAGAACGATCGCGATCGGAATCACGATCAGAACCGGTATCACAGTCAGAAGCAGGATCAGAATAAGGGATACAATGATATCAAACAGACGCTTGACCGCTAATTGAAACGCTTTCATTTATTACACCTCTGCACGATTTCCGTACATTTTCTCATAATAATTTCTGTACTCACCGGAGATGATGGTTTCCCACCATTCCTTATTGTCCAGATACCACTTGATCGTCTTTTTGATACCGTCAGCAAATTTTGTTTCCGGCAGCCAGCCAAGCTCATTATGGATCTTTGTCGGATCGATCGCATAACGCATATCGTGACCTTTTCTGTCCTCAACATGAATAATGAGCGATTCCGGCTTGCCAAGTTCCTTACAGATCAGCTTCACGATATCGATATTCTTCATCTCATTGTGACCGCCGACATTATAGACCTCGCCGACCTTTCCCTTATGGATGATGAGGTCGATCGCACGGCAATGATCCTCGACATAGAGCCAGTCGCGGACATTCAGTCCCTCACCGTAAACCGGAAGCGGCTTATCATTCAGCGCATTTGCGATCATCAGCGGGATCAGCTTTTCCGGAAAATGATACGGTCCGTAGTTGTTGGAGCAGCGGCTGATCGTAACAGGCAAACCATAGGTACGATGATATGCCAGAACGAGCAGATCAGCACCTGCCTTGGACGAGCTGTAAGGGCTGCTTGTATGGATCGGCGTTGTTTCGGTAAAGAACAGGTCAGGTCTGTCCAGCGGAAGATCGCCGTAAACCTCATCCGTTGAAACCTGATGATAACGCTGAATGCCGTACTTCCGGCAGGCATCCATCAGCGTTGCAGTACCGATGATATTCGTCTGAAGGAAGATCTCCGGATTCTCAATGCTGCGGTCAACATGAGATTCTGCCGCAAAATTGACAACGATATCCGGCTTTTCCTCCTCAAAGAGCTGATATACACCTTCACGGTCGCAGATATCCAGCTTGACAAAGCGGAAATTCGGATTCTGCATGACCGGTGCAAGCGTTGAAAGGTTGCCTGCATAGGTCAGCTTATCCAGACAGATGATTCGGTAATCCGGATATGTGTTCAGCATATGGAACACAAAGTTTGCGCCGATAAAGCCTGCGCCGCCTGTTACGATAATGGTCATGCTTCTTCCTCCGCAAGTGAAATCAGATACTTTCCGTAATCTGTCATTGACAATTCTTCTCCGCACTGACGAAGCTGCTCTCTGGAAATAAAGCCTCTGCGCCATGCGATCTCCTCAATGCAGGAGATATAGAATCCCTGCATTTCCTGCACGGTCTTTACAAAATCGCCTGCCTTGAGCATTCCTTCCGGTGTGCCGGTGTCGAGCCATGAAATGCCTCTGCCCATCAGCGTTACCTTGAGACTGCCGGCATCCAGATAATGGTTATTGACCGATGTGATCTCAATTTCGCCGCGTGCAGACGGCTTGACGTTCTTTGCGATCTGCACAACATCATTATTATAGAAATACAGTCCCGGAACAGCATAATTGGATTTCGGCTGTGCCGGCTTTTCTTCAATGGAGATCACGCGGTTCTGATCGTCAAATTCGACCACACCGAATGCCTTGGGATTCTTCACAGGGAATCCGAAGATCGCAGCACCGAATGTTTCAGCCTGCTGCTTTGCATCATTGAGCATCCGTGTCAGATCTTTTCCATAGAATACATTGTCGCCGAGTACCAGACATACGCTGTCATCTCCGATAAAATCAGCACCGAGGATAAACGCATCTGCAAGTCCGCGCGGTGTATCCTGCACCTTATACTCGATATGCACGCCGATACGGCTGCCGTCACCGAGCAGCTTACGATAATTCGGCGTATCATCCGGTGTCGAAATGACAAGGATATCACGGATACCGGCAAGCAGAAGGACGGAAAGCGGATAATAAACCAGCGGCTTATCATAAATCGGGAGGAGCTGCTTGCTGACAGCGATCGTATTCGGATAAAGGCGAGTGCCTTTACCGCCTGCAAGAATAATTCCTTTCATGATGATTCCCTCACTTTTTACAGGACAGGATCACATCGCAGATACGCTGTACATCCGACGGTGCCAGTTCCTCATAAAGCGGCAGAGTCAGGACGCGCAGACTGATCCGGAGTGCGATCGGCGTTTCATTTGCATCGAATGCGCCGTGGAAACAGTCAAAAGTATTCGTCAGCGGATAGAAGTATTTACGTGCGCCGATGCCGTTCTGATCGAGCTTTTCCATAACATCATCACGGCTTGCACCAAATACGGTTTCATCAAAGACCGCAGGGAAATAAGCGTAATTGGATTCGACATCTTCCTGAATCGGGCTCAGCTGAATACCTGCTACGCCTTCCAGATTCGCTCTGTAAACCTCGACAGCTTTCTTTCTGCGTTCGATCGCGGTATCAAGATGCCGCAGATTACAGATACCCATAGCTGCCTGAAATTCATTCATTTTGGCATTTCCGCCGACATAAGGCACATATTCAGGACCTTCAATGCCAAAGTTTTTCAGATCATTCAAACGCTGAACAAGCGCATCGTCATGGAAACAGACAGAGCCGCCCTCGATCGTATTGAATACCTTCGTTGCGTGGAAGCTGAACATTGCGGCATCACCGTAGCAGGCGGAGCTTTTTCCCTTATAGCGGACTCCGAACGCGTGTGCGGCATCATATACGACTTTCAGACCGTATTTATCAGCAATGCGGCTGATCTCCTCAACATCGCACATATTGCCGTAAACATGGACCGGAACGATTGCACAAGTCTTTTCCGTGATCAGCGCCTCGATCTTTGCTGTATCAATCGTAAAGGTCAGCGGATCAATGTCACAGAAAACAGGTTTCAGGCGGTTTCTTACAATCGCGTGCGTTGTAGAAGCAAAGGTAAAGGGCGTAGTGATCACCTCGCCGCCTTCCGGCAAATCAAGCGCAGAAAGGATATGCTCCAGTGCGAGATGTCCGTTCGTATACAGTACAACGTGCGGCACATCGAGAAGCTGCTCCAGATCAGCCTGAAGTTTCTGATGCTTGACACCCATATTGGTCAGCCAATGGCTGTCCCAAAGCTCTTTGATTTCCTCACAATACTCCTGATAATCAGGCATAGAAGAACGGGTAACTAATATTCTCTCCATGACAACCACCTACATTTACATAATGTTTTATGCGGTTGATTCCGCAAATTTGCAACTTGCCTGTACAGCCTGCTGTCCGACCGAACGCTGTATTCCCGATCATGTCCGTATCCTGCTACGGCAGAAAGGCTTTATTCAGCCGCCGCAGCCTTACTGTGCTTGAATTTTTTCAGCATTGCTTTACCGGTATCAAGCAGATAGGTAAAGCTGTCGATTTTCAGAATCTTTGAAAGTCCGAAATAGATCACGATACCGGCAGTAAACTGAACCAGCAGCAGCGGAAGATCGCTCATGCCGGTCAGGCTGATAAGGCACACGCAGATTCCCATAAAAACAGACAGACCGATCTGCGGCAGCATATCTTTGAACTGCTCAAAAAAGCTGTAATTCAGGAGTTTTTTATTCGGCCATGAATTGATGATCTGGCTGATCACAGATGAAACCAGCAGACTGTATGCCATTGCCATAACGCTGATCGGCAGCGTAACTGCAAGCAGCAGAACGCCGACTGCCTTCTTGATGATCTCCAGTTTCAGGAACAGATCGCTGCGTCCCATTGCCTTGATCGCGTTGAGATTCGCAGTATGGATCGGCCAGAATGCATAGGAGAAACAGAAGATCCGAAGATACGGTACACAAGGAAGCCATTTTTCTTTCAGAACAAGCCGTACAAGCGGTTCAGCACAAACGGCAAGTCCGACCATGATCGGCATAATGAGATATGTACTTGTTTTGATCGCACGGCGCGTCATATTCTTTACGGCATTCACGCTGTCCTGTGCGCGTGCCATTGTCGGAAGCAAAACGCTGTCGATCGAGGTATTGATATTCGTAACAACAAGATGCGGAACCTTCTGTCCCTGATTATAAAACGCCAGATCAGATTTCGTATATGTTTTACCGATCACGAGCTGACTGAGCTGATTGTAGATCGTATCCAGCAAAGAGGAGATCAGCAGTTTCCAGCCGAAAGAAAACAGCGTTTTCAGGCGCTCAAAGGAAAACATCTTTTTCGGACGCCATTTGACCGTAACCCATAGAAGCAATGTGTCAACTGCTGCATTAAAGAGCATCTGTGCCACAAGCGCCCACACACCGAAGCCCATATATGCCATTGCGATACCGATAATTGCTGCACCGATCGTACCGCCGAGTGTCGCAAAGAAGAAACGCTTGAACAGCATATGACGTGTTACATAAGCCTGCTGCACATTTTTTACACCGGAAATCAATATCATGATACTGACAACACGAATAACCGGCGTCAGCTCCGGACTGTTGTAAAATGCAGCAATCAGCGGCGCGATCAGGAACATCAAAAGGTACAGCACAGTGCAGATCGTCATGTTAAAATAGAACACGCTCGAAAAATCCAGATCATCTGCATCTTTTTTCTGGATCAGCGCATTGCCCATACCACTGTCCACAAATACCTGCATGATCGTTGTAAAGACCGTTACGAGTGCGATTGTTCCGAACAGATCCGGATCCAGCTTTCGTGCAAGTACAAGCTGCACAATAAACGTAACACCCTGCGCACCGCAGCGTTCCGCGAACCGCCAGAGGAAATTAACAGACACATCCTTTTTGCTTACCACTTGACGTTTTCAACCTCCATCACTTATCTGATATCTTTTCGACGAAAACGGTCATCATTCTGACCGTTTCAACAGTTTATTCACCATGTAATATAATTTCGGTGATGCACAATGCAGCCTGTCGGATATCCGGTAGATCAATCCTCTGCTGCGGTATCTCTCATAAAGCTGCGGATCCTTGCGGATCGCCTGAAAATCGTGGCTCAGCAGGGCATCCGTATAGCGGTGACGCAGAATGCGCTGATTGATGAGCTTCTCATATTTGCCGCCTGTGGTGCGGTTCATATTCTCAAGACCTTTTATCATCTGCTCATTCGTGCGCCTGCGCTGCTCATCACCCTGCATTCGCTGTGTCCACGAACCGGCTGCATGATAGCGGTACGTACACATCGAATCGGCGAGCATATGGATCTTGCCGTTCATCGCAGCATGAACGGCAAACGGATAGTCACCGATCGGGAATCCCCAGTCCGGAAGCGTATCAACGCATTCCTTTCTGACGAAATCAGATACAAAGAGAAAGATTCTGCCGTTCTTTTCAAGGATCATTTCTTCAAGTGAAATATCCTTGTCATGATCGACAACGCCCTGCGATCCGATCTTGCCGGAAAGCTGATCGAGCCATTTTGACGAACAGCAGCAGAGCGAATAATCCGGATGCGATTCCATGAAATCATACTGCTTCTGGAGTTTCAGCGGATCCGTCCAGTAATCGTCGCCCTCACAGAACGCGAAATATTTTCCGCGTCCGTATTCCCGACAGACACCCCAGAAAAACTGCTTATTCTTCTGATACTGATTTTCCGTCCGCAGGATCGGGCGGATCAGATCAGGATATTTTTCTGCATATTCACGAATGATATCCGCAGTACCATCCGGAGAAGCATCATCATGAACAACGATCTCAAAACGAAAATTCGTTTTCTGTGAAACCAGTCCGTCCAGCATATCACGCACATAATTTTCCTGATTATATGTTGCGCAAATCACGCTGACTGCAATATTCTCATTCTGAGTATCCATTCTCATCATCCTTCTCTGTTAAAATATACCGAATTGATACGGATATGTCTGGCTTGCATTTCTGTAAATATAGATATATCCCCAGTAAAGCAGGGCGAAAGCGATCACCGTAATCGTCACCAATATCCGCTTGTCGCGTTTCGGGCTTGCGCTGACCATCAAAGACAGCGTCAGCAGATTCAGCAAAGAGAAGCTGCCGGCGATTCGCTTTCCATAAGCCATCTGCGAACTGAGCTGCTGAAATGCCAGATCAGTGATCGTACACATCAGCCAGAAAGTCGCACGCGGATTTTTCGCACGCATATCCTTCCAGAGCAGCAGCACGCCGCACAGTTCGATCAGGAGCATACCCGTCACGATGATTCCGGCAGAAGCCTCTCGGCTGTCCAGATAATAAGAATACTTATCATTCAGATAGCCCATGCTGATGAGGATCGACATTGCCGTTGTAAAGAGCATTTCTCCGACAAAAATACAGCCGCAAAGAACGATCTTCTTTGTAAAGGAAGCGTCCTGCATCGTCAGGCGCTCGATCGTTCCGGTCTTATCAGCAGCAGCGAGCCGCTGAATCAACTTCGACAGGCTCTTGTTTTTCACTCGGCGCTTTTTTTTCGGCTGCCAGTCATACAGAATAATATAGTAGCCCATCGGCAGGATCATCAAAATCGCTGAGGTATGGATCAGCATTGCGATCAGAACCGCAATCGAATAGCGGACATACCTTCGCTGCTCGATATCCGCAAAAAATGCGAACAGAATCGACATTGCGATATACTGCCGCATGATATTCATGGAATGCGAGAAAAACAGCAGACAGAAAAACAGCGGCACAAATTCAAACCGGATATACTTCCGTTCTCGTACCGCTCCGATATAAACACAGGTCACTATGATCGTATGCGCCAAGAACAGGAAAACCCGATATTCTCCCGTGATCTTGGCAACCAGCCCGATCATCAGTGCAAACAGGATTTCCTTGTTGCCGTCGGCCAGATAATACCTCAAATACTCAGAAAGTGTGCCAAAATGTGTCGCACCTCTCCAATACACCAGAAAATTATAATAGTTCTTTACATCAATGCCGATGCTGTAATCACGCAGACCTGCAAGCAGTATAAGCAGTATTATGCTGAGAAAGGAAAATACGTAAAAACCGGCTTTTCCATGTTTTCCGGAGCATTTATCTGCGAGAAACGCAAAAAGAAAAGACGCTGAAAAGGTTGCCAAATATATGAGCATGAATGATCTTCCTTGCTTTCTGGCTCACATAAACAGAGCCTTACTTTCACTTCTTTCCGCTGTCAGTTTTACTTTTCCTGTTTCGGAATGCTGACCACAATTCTTCATTGTTTTTCGGTTTGAATGCATCAGCATCCGGATAACGCTTGGACAGGAAATCATCAATACTGCAAATATACCTTGCCGGAACACCTGCATAAACGCCCTCTGCAATATCATGATTGACAAGCGAACAAGCGCCGATGATCACATTCGGTCCGACAGACACATTCGGCAAAATCGTCGTATTTGCACCGACAAAGACGTTGTCTTTCAGTTCGATGCATCCCTTGAATTCCGGATACGGCGGCTGCGGTGCATACTTTGTATTCAGCATTTTATGGATTACATCATGCGTAACAAGTGTGACATTCGATGCGATCCGGACATTATTTCCGAAAGAGATCAGCTTCGGACAAAGCGGTACTTTCCGGAACATCAGCAGACAATCATCGCCCATGTTCGCAAAGACATGATGTTTTTTACAATATGCCGCACGTTTTCCAGCCGTCCGAATCAGACAGAGTGCCAGCGTATGCCGTATCCGTGACCAATCCATTGATCCCTGTTCCTTTCAATTATTCAAAGCAGCTCCGGATGATCTCGATAATGATATCCTGCTGCTCCGCTGTCATTTTGTTATCACTCGGCAGGCAAAGACCGCGCTCGAAAATATCCGCACCGACATCTGTTGCCGCACCTTTATCAATATATGCATTGGACTGTCCTCTGCCGTTGCCTTCTGCCGTAACAAAGCCGTTCATGCGATAGATCGGCTGCATATGCATCGGTTTCCAGATCGGTCTGCCCTCTGCATTGTACTGCATCAGCTTTTCAAGGATCTCGGTCGGGCAGGACTTGCCCTTCTCATGGATATAAAGCGGCTGATTTTCACCGCGTACCTGTCTGCACATCGCTTCACGGTCGATCAGCAGGCAGGAAAGCCAGTAATTCGGAACAGAAGTTTCCGCATCAAACGGATTCATTGTAACAGGCAGTCCCTTGAAGCCTTCACGATAGCGCTCATAGATCGCTTTTTTCTGTGCGATATGCTCATCCAGATAGGGCATCTGACCGCGCACAACACCTGCAATGATATTGCTCATGCGGTAATTGTAGCCGATCTCCTCATGCTGATACCACGGTGCTGCCTCACGCGACTGCGTAGACCATTTGCGGATCTTGTCCGCATCGTCCTTGGAATCAGTCAGGAACATACCGCCGGATGAACCGGTGATGATCTTGTTGCCGTTGAAGCTGATCGCACCATAATCGCCGAATCCGCCGGTCTGCTTGCCCTTATAGGTCGCGCCGAAAGATTCTGCTGCATCCTCAACGATCAAAGCGCCGTGCCGATCGCAGATCTTCCGCAGCTCGTCGATCTTGCCCGGTGTGCCGTAGAGATGTGCGACCACAACCAGACGAACATCCGGATAGATCTCAAATGCTTTTTCCAACGCTTTCGGACACATATTCCATGTATCACGCTCTGTATCAATGAATACCGCTTCTCCGTCCTCGTAGGCGATCGGATTGACGGTCGCATCAAAGGTCATATCCGAAGCAAAGACTTTATGTCCCTGCAAGGTACCCTGATTCGGCTTCGCCTGCCCATACAGACGTTCACCGGCGAGTTTCACAGCAAGATGCAGCGCAGCCGTGCCGCAGGAAAGAGCAACTGCGTATTTCACGCCTGCATATTCCGCGACCATGCGCTCGACCTCATTGATATTCTCACCGGCTGTTGTGATCCAATTCTTTATAAAAGCGTCATTGACCCATTTCTGTTCGTCCCCATGCATGGTGGGCGAAGATAACCATACCTTACTTTCAAACGGCTTGATCATTCGTTCCATTCACCTGCTCTCAAATAATTGATGAAACACAACCGGCCGGAAGCCGAAAGCGTCCCAACACACCAACATTTTCCCACTACATTCTTGGCTGATTATATTATAGCACGAGTAATCTCGTTTGTCAATACCAAACAAAAAATTCAAGTCTCATTTGTAGAAGAAGACCAATATTCAAATTTACTTTTAGTTATTTTTCCGTATTGATATTACATAACGTCTAGTTTTTGCATATTTGATGGTATCAGCCTGTCGTTTTCCGCGGCGGAGGATCCTGCTGATTTTGCGCGCAGAAGCGGCATATCATCCTATTTTTATAGTATTGACAAATATAATCCGGCATGATATAATATGATATCGGATCCAATGTCCGGTTTATGTCATTACTGCATTTTTACTGAGGTGATAAACATGGCAGCAATCCTGCTTGCAGGCGGTGCGGGATATATCGGCTCCCATACTGCCGTTGAACTGCTGAATGCCGGCTATGAGGTGATCGCGGCAGATAATTTTGTCAACAGCACACCCGAAGCGATCAGCATAGTTGAAAGAATTACCGGTAAGCAAGTGAAACTCTATGAAACGGATATCCGCGATACAGAAAAGCTTTCAGAGATCTTCTCTGAAAACCGGATCGACGCAGTCATTCATTTTGCCGGGCTGAAAGCAGTCGGTGAATCTGTCCAAAAGCCGCTGATGTATTACAGAAACAATCTCGATACCACGCTTTCCCTGCTGGAAACGATGCAGAAAGCAGATATCAAAAATATCATCTTTTCCTCCAGCGCAACTGTTTACGGTGAGCAGAATCCTGTTCCGTATACCGAAGATATGCAGCGCGGTGTCTGCTCAAATCCCTACGGCTGGACAAAGGCGATGAGCGAACAGATCTTTGAGGATGCCGCCAAAGCAGATCCGGAACTTTCTGTCGTACTGCTGCGGTACTTCAACCCCATCGGTGCGCATCCGTCCGGAATGATCGGAGAAGATCCCCTCGGTATTCCGAATAACCTGATGCCGTTCATCACGCAGGTCGCCGTCGGAAAACGTGAATGCCTGACGATCTTCGGAAAAGATTACCCGACAAAAGACGGCACCTGCACACGGGATTATATCCACGTTGTCGATCTTGCAAAAGGTCATGTAAAAGCTGTCGATTATGTGCT
This sequence comes from Oscillospiraceae bacterium, assembly GCA_045628085.1. Classification (GTDB taxonomy): domain Bacteria; phylum Bacillota; class Clostridia; order Oscillospirales; family Ruminococcaceae; genus Firm-04. The sequence goes on from JAZQOZ010000147.1 coordinate 28,052, forward strand.
GAACCACAAAGGAACGGAGATCTTTAATCTCGGGACAGGTACGCCTTACAGCGTAACGGAGATCGTCCGGACCTTTGAACGGGTAAACGGCGTGAGCGTACCCCATGTATACGGCAGCAGACGCGCAGGCGATCTGCCGGAATTCTTTGCAAATGCAGATAAAGCGAAAAAAACACTCGGCTGGGAAACCGAAAAAACGCTTGAGGATATGTGCAGAGATGCATGGACATGGCAAAAGCAGAATCCGGACGGATACCGGAAACCGGAATAGAATTTCAAGAAAAGGTCAGCGACCGTTGTGCCGGCTGACTTTTTTGATTGCAGAGGAGAAATATGTGTGGATATCACGGCTTATCGAAAAAATGCGGCAGATATGATCGCTCTGGTCCGCTGTGCTGTCAATGAAGAAAAACCGGATGCCAAACTGATCGAACAGCTTGATCTGCCGGCGCTGTTTGAGATCTGTCAGGCCCACATTCTGACCGCGTGTACCGCCTATGCATTGGAATCTGCCGGTATTCATGATGCAGCATTCACAGAAGAAAAAAACAAAGCGATCCGTAAAAATCTCATTCTGGATTCGGAACGCGCCAAGATCCTGAACCGGCTGGAGCAGGAAAAGATCTGGTATATGCCGCTGAAAGGCGCTGTCATGAAAGACTGGTATCCGCGGCTTGGAATGCGGCAGATGTCGGATAATGATATTCTCTTTGACAGTTCCGCACGGAAGCGTGTCCGTGCAGTCATGGAAGAACTCGGCTTTTCCTGTGACGAATTCGGAAAGGGCAAAGATGACAGCTATAAAAAGCTGCCTGTCAGCAACTTTGAAATGCATAATTCCCTGTTTTCCGCTGTCCATCCGGACAAATTGCAGACATACTATGAAGATGTCACGCCGCTGATGCAGCCGATCGAGGGAACTTCATACGGCAGATGCTTTGGGAATGAAGACTTCTATCTATATGTACTCGCGCATACATATAAACATTATGTTTACGGCGGAACCGGTGTCCGTTCTTTGCTTGATATTGAGATCATTTTGCGGAAAATCGGCAGCAATCTTGATCGTACATATCTGGAACGTGAACTGGATAAGCTCGGTCTGACGGAATTTGAGGAGCAGAACCGTCTGCTTGCCGCAAAGCTGTTCCGCGACGGCACAGAGCTGTCAGACTCCGAAAAAGAGAAACTCGATTATTATGTGACCTCCGGCGTATACGGCAGCAGCATACATTTGCAGGAGAACCGCATCCAACAGCAGAACGGCTCCCGTTTGCGTTACATCTTTCACCGTATTTTTCCGCCGATGGATCAGGTCAAGGTCACAGATCCGTTTTTCTACCGGCATAAGCTGCTCATGCCGATCCTTTGGATATGGCGGCCGATTCGCAGCTGGAAACTTGTATTTGCGGAATTGAAGCAACTGTTGAAGAAAAAATAGATTGATTGCGCTTCACACAAAAGATCCGCAGAGCATCCCTGCAAAGCAGAATTTGTCAAATGTGCGGATATCAACTGATATAAAAATACCGGCAGCAACGCAATGTTACTGCCGGTATTACTATTACTTCTTTTCTATTTTCGCAAAGGGATTCTTCCACTTTGCATTGCCGTTAAAATACTGAAGCAGGAAACAGGCAAGCGTCGTGATCGTGGAAGCCTTGATAAGATAAACATAGTATGTTTTAGAAAGGAATGTGCAGATATTTGCAGCAGTGTCACCGCCAACACAGAAAGCTACAACAAAACCGAAAAATCCAAGTCCGCCGAGGAACAGGCAAAGTGCAAGTGCGATTCCGATACACCATTCCAGCACGGATGCAATTTTTTGACATACGTTTTTCATATCTGCACCCCCTTATGCGCCCAGAATCGGCAGCCAGCCAAGCAGCACGATGACTTCCATCAGATACTGCACTGCAACCCACCACAGGTCATTCTTGATCGTTTTGCCCGGATCAGATTCCGCAATGGACATACCGGCATACATACCAAGTGCAAGCGGCGGTGTGATTCCGCACATAACGCCGCAGAAACACGGCAGCATTGCGGCAACAACGACCGGATCTGCGCCCTGTGTATAGAACAGGCTGATAAACAATGTTCCGAAAATCGAAACCAGCGACGATCCCGGAATGACCATGCCCATAAAGCAGGTAATGAACGGGATGACAAATGCCAGTCCGACACGTCCCATCTGAAGAGATTCAAGGTATGCACCAAGCTCGGTTGTTGCTTCGATCTCGGTAAAAAGTGCGCCGATCATGTAACCGAACAGACAGGTGCCGACAGTTGATGCGATACCGTTTGTGCTGCTGCTCAGCATCTTGATAATGTTCTTCGGGGTGACTGTTTTCTTATCCTTAAAGAGCATAACAATGATCGCATAGATTGCAGCAATACCGGCAACAAAATACAGAAGTGCGCTGGAATAAGCCTTTGCGCCGTCCTTGCCCAGACGATCGACAAAAATCGCCATATCCGGAAAAGACGTTGCATTATTGAAGAAGAAGTCAATGATAAACGGAGCAAGAATAATCAGCGGAAGGAGAAGTCCCTGCCAGTTATTCTTAAAGGTATCCTTCATGCTCGGGATCTTGGATCCTTCCATCGGTCTGATCTTGTAATATTTTACAAAGACAAAGACCGTGATCAGACGAGCAAGGATGAACCACAGGGAGCATCCCCAGCAGACCATCCAGAATGAACCGATCGACATGGTATCCTCTACACCCTGCGCAGCCCAGAATGCTGTTAATGCACCGAGTGCCGCAACGATATTCGAGGACGGCGGGATCATGTTTCCGAGATAGCTTGCATTACTCTCAACATTCGCAGCAAGCTCAGGCGGATAACCGGATTCCTTCATTGCCTTGATCGTGATAACGCCGGTAGACATGACATTACCGGGACCGGAACCGGACAATGCACCCATAAATCCGGACGCAACAACAGCAGCATAGCCTGCACCGCCCGGCAGTTTGCCAAGCAGAGCAAGAATAAAATTAACAGCGCCGTCAATGATCTTTGTCTTGGTCATGATCGCGGACATTCCGATAAATACGATCATCGAATAAAGCAAAGATGTTGACAAGCCCTTGTCAATGAAGCTGCCCAGAGAGCCCCATGTTCCGGATACTGCGACCAGTATCAGAAATGCAAGTCCCATTGACTCCCAGATCGGTCTTTTGAACAGCATGAACCAGATGCAGATCACAGCCAGCATGATCAAAAGATAAACAAGTGATATTGGCATATTTGACTTCCCCTTTTCAGTATTTATATTCATCCGGACGCATCCGGAAAAATACAACAGAAAAAATCAGCGGATCACCGCTGCGATCAATATAATATGTCAATCAGATATCATTTTGTATAGAAATGTAAATAAGCACAGTAACATTACCATTATATCACCGTATCATATAATTGTCAATAGGAAAATCAAATAAAATCTGCATATATTCTGAAAAGATCATAAACCCGCTATTTCATCAGATTCCCCTATTGCATTCACTGCATCTATATGATATAATAGATAATAGGTTCATTTCACCATACTTTCAGACGAGGTATATTACTATGATACATCCACTCAGAAAACTCCTGTCAGCCGGTGCCGCATTCGTCATGATGCTCGGCAGCATTCCGGCGATACCGGCAGCCGCAGCTGATGCGGTCACGCTGAAAAGCGGCATCTGGATGCTCGAAAAAGGCACGGACAAACTCTATTACCTGCTCAAAGAAGACGGAAAAGGTGAGATCTGCGCCGGCAAAAAGCATTCCCCCATTGCATATACACAGGCAGACAGCAAAGTCACGATCTCCTATTTACAGGAAAACCGGATCCCGGAACAGCTTTCTCTGCGTATACAGGATGATACATATTATGCACAGATCGCTGACAGCGAATACCGGATGATCTATCTCCAGCCCGTGACCGAAGCGGACAGCACACGCTGTTTCACACCCGGCGACATGACACAGGACGGAAACTTCTCGATTTACGATTCTACGTTGGTTCTGCGGTATCTGATCGGGACATATCCGATGTCGAATGTGCAGATGACACTTGCAGATTTTAACAACGATCATGTTGTCAACGCGACTGATCTCACACTGATCAAGCAGGCTTTGATTGATCCCTCAAAGCAGCCGGATGAACCGGACGAGCCTGATGAACCGGATGTCCCCGATGAGCCCGACGAGCCAGTGATCGAACAGAAGGTCATGCTGAACGCGATCGAATATAATCAGCATCCCGCCTATCCGACCGGATGCGAAAGCATCGCGCTTTACATCCTGCTGAAATACTATGACACGGATGTCACACCTGCGCAGATCATCGAGGCACTGCCAAAAGGACCGCTGCCTTCTCAAAGCAACGGCGCGTTGTACGGTGCAAATCCGGAGCGTGAATTTGTCGGTGATCCGACTACAAATTATTCCTACGGCGTATTCAATGCACCGATCGCACAGACGGCAGAGCTGTTCCGCGCCGGTGTCATTACCGAAAAGAACGTACCTTTAGAAGCGATTTTTCCGATCATCAGCAGCGGACAGCCTGTGATCGCGTGGTACACCACAACACCGGACCGCGATATCATATACAAAAACTCGTGGTACGATTACGAGACAGGCGAACTCATCAAATGGCCGGGCGGTGAACACGCTGTCGTGGTCTGCGGATACGATCTGGATGCAGGAACACTCACCTATCGCGATCCGAATACAGGCGGAAGCAACACGCTCCCGATCGAGAAATTCCGAAAAATCTACGACGAACTCGGCGGCAGGATCGTATATTACAATGAATAAAATGAACGGAGTCTGTGATAAAACAGACTCCGTTTTTCATAGATGATTCAATTTCGCCAAGCCTTTGCAACATCAGCAGCCTTATGCAGACGATTGCCGAGTGCATAGATATTATCATAGAAAACCGTCAGGCTTTCACCGCCGGAACGTACAAAATCCGTAATCAGAGTGCCGTAGCACTGCGTGGTCATAACCTTCAGCGAAGCCGCACCGCGTTCGCAGATGTCATAAACATCGTGGATCAGAATAGAGGACAGAAACTTTCGTCTGTTCATTTCAAATTTCAGCCAGCGGACAGCGAAATCCCATTCCTTTTCACAGCCGTATTTCTCAGCTGCATAAGGTGTATCATTCAGCGCAGCATCCACAAGGCTTGCATACAGCCAAACGGAAGCAGCCAGCGACATATCGCTGCGGTCGCGTGCAGAGATGTTTTCTTCCTTGTACGCCTTGAAAAACAAGTTGTCTATCTCCGTCAGAAGTGTTTTTTTCTTCACAGATTGCGGAATAACCGTTTGAATGGTCTGTATTACATTCGGTACCTGAAATATAGTCATAACGATTCCCCTTTCATGTTGAGAAAATGATCCACAATCAGCATATCACATATTTGGTAAATTGTCAATGTGCATTTTTAACAAAACACAGTACATCCGTTTGGGCAAAAAAATACGCCCTCCTGCGGGCAGAGAGGTACACGCAGGAGAGCTGTTCCGATTGACCGGCATACCCGGCACTGAGAAAGGATGTAATCCAACACCTTTGTATGTGCATCTACAAAGATGTTCTGTACAATATAAATATAGCATATCTGCTGAATAAAATCTAGTTCAAAATTGCGGTATTCGAGTTGTTCGGCGGAAGAAAAACGCAGTGAAAACAAAGGATCAATCATGATGCATAGTGTCAATAATCGCGTATCTGCGCAGCTTTCGCAATCAAGTGCCTTGTACACACAGATTCGGCAAATATTACAAATCACAATTATTGAGCAAACCACAGCATATTGCACATATTCGCAACCTGTATGCGCAGGATATTCGTTTGTATATACTTAAAAATGAGATCCGTGTTCAGCACATCTGCACACCGGATCTCATTTTCTATAAAAGCACCCAACCCGTCTGACGCAGCATTCAGACGGGTTGGAAACATGGAAATGAAGTAGAGAGGGGGAAACTTACCAGATTACTGGTATATGAAGGAATAGGGATTATTCCTTGACACCACCGAGAGCTACACCCGCGATGATATACTTCGAGAGAAGGAAGTAGATCACGAAAATCGGGAGAACTGTCAGCAGAAGTCCGAGGTAAACTGCGCCGTACTCAGTCTTATACATATCACCGTTGAGCTGGGCGACCATCATCGGCATTGTCCACTTGTTCTTATCAGTGAGAAGAATCATCGGGATGAACAGGTTATTCCACTGGGAAACGAAAATGAAGATAGCCTGTGTTGCCATGCCGGGCTTACAAAGCGGAAGTACGATCTTATTGAAGGTCAGGAATTCTCCTGCACCGTCAATACGCGCAGACTGTACGATCTCCATCGGCAGAGCCGGGATCATGTATTGCCGCATGAAGAATACCGTCGCAGGCGCGGCGATCGCAGGCAGGATCAGCGCTGCAAAATTATTCGTCATACCGATCTTATACATGAACTGGTAGAAACCGATCGAAGAAACAGTTGCCGGGATCATCATGATTGCCATAATCATTGCGAAGAAAGCCTTTTTCACTTTCCAGTCATAAGCAACGACTGCATAAGCGGTCAGCGTCGAGAAATAGACGCTCAGAAGGGTTGCACAGACAGCAATAATTGCGGAATTGAAGAAACCAGACAGCGGGTGGAACGTTTTTGTCGTCAGAACGTGCATATTGTTCATCAGATACTTAGAAGGGATGAACGAGATCGCGTGTGCCTGAATCTGCGCGGAACTTCTCGTTGCATTCACGATCATAACGATGAACGGGAACAGGCTCAGAATAGCCAGAAGAATACAGACAACATACTGAAAAATTCTGTATGCAAGGGCGCCGTTACGGTTTGATGCTTTGCTCATATCACGGACATCCCCTTTCTTCTTTTCTTCATATCAGCCTTCTTGAGCTTTTCTGCAGCGATCGCGTCCTTATCACGCATGATATAGAACAGAATAGCAGAGCATACGCTGATAATGATGAACATGATGATACTTGCAGCAGCAGCCTGACCAAAGAGCTGCTTGCCGGTAAATGCCTTATCGTAGATAAAGACACTTGTTGTGGTGGTTGCCATGTCAGGACCGCCGCGGTTAAACAGCTTCGGAACGTCGAACATATTCAGACCGCCGATGAGGCTCGTAACAAGCGTATAGAGCAGAACGGTCTTGAGGTTCGGAATTGTGATCTTGAAGAAGATCTGCGCACTGTTCGCGCCGTCAATATCCGCTGCCTCGTAGATATCAGGGCTGATACCGAGAACACCGGAGATCAGGACGATCATCGTATTGCCGTACCAGATCCAGAACTGGATGAATGCAACGATGAGCTGAGAAGCAGTCTTATTGACAATGAAGTTATAAGTTGTTTCAATAATGCCTGCGCCCTTCAGGATCTCGTTGATCGGGCCGTTCGGATAACCGAACAATGCATTAAAGAGAATTGCTATGGTTGCAGCCGTAATGATATTCGGCATATAGAACAGGACTTTGAAGAAGCCCTGTCCCTTGATGGTCACACGGCGTGCGGTAAACCACGCAGTCAGCACCATTGCAAGTGTGATCTGCGGGATAAAATTCATAATCCAGAGTTTCACCGTATTCTTGAGGCTGGTGAGAAATGTCTGGTTTGTCAGAATTTTTCTGAAATTACCAAACGGTTCCTCAAGAAGCTTGATTTCATTTCCGACACCGTGTGCATCCGTAAATGCAAGCACGAACGTATATACGGTCGGATACAGCGTAAATATCAAGAAGATAATAACAAACGGAAGTGCAAATAAATAGCCGTACTTGGCATAAGACATTCCTTTGAGATGCTTTTGGCTACCAGTCAAAGTAAATGCCTCCTTTCGGAAGCTGCTTCCGGAGCGGAGCGCCATTAGGGTGACGCTCCGCCCTCAGCAGCGAATTTATGCTAAGGTTTCAGGATCAAACGTGCAATTTGGAAAAATTACTCAGCAGCTTCGATATCGAGCTTGTCAGAAACAGCCTGCTTGAAGTCCTTGATTGCATCTTCACGGGACTTGTTGCCTGCGGTGTACTGACGAACCTGATCACGCCACTCAGCGTTGATAGCCTCATCATACGGAGTGAGGTTCTTACCGTTTGCGTTGTCGTTCGCCGGAACGAATACGTCAAACATATTCTGACCGCCGAGGATCTCAACTTCACCGTTGGACTTCTCCATGACGACAGAGGAAGCAACTGCGTCCTTTGTACCGCCTTCGCCGTACAGAGTGCCGTTTGCCCACATATACTGGAGGCCATCTTCATCAGTGTTCAGGGTGATCCACTCGATGATCTTACCGACAGCTTCCTTCTTGTCGCTGTCCTTGCAGCCGAGAACCCATGTGCCGCCCCAGAAGAAGCCGACAGGCGGTTCGCAGACTGCCCAGTCACCGAATGTATCGTGGACGTTGTCCTTCATGGTGTAGTTGATCAGCCATGCCGGGCCGAAGAAGCCGAGGATACCCTTATCGCCGGTACCAGCCATATCAGCATACCAGCTGTCGGTCCAGTCCTGAGTATCGTTGTGGTAGCCGTTGTCCTTCAGAGTCTTGGACAGATCGAGGAATGCCTCACGCTTTGCGTCGATGACGAGCTTGTCATCAACAACCCACGGCTGATCGGAGCTGTTCTCAACAGCGTGCCACATATCGCCGTCACCGGAGCAGATGCCGTAGCCCTTTGCCTTCAGCTTCTCAGCTGCCTCAAAGAACTTCTCCCAGCCCGGTCCGATTTCCTTCTGGACGGTAGCCGGATCATCAGAACCGAAAACGTCCTTAGCGATGGAACGACGATAGATGAAAGCACCGCCGGTTGCCTGATAGCCCAGACCAACGAGCTTGCCGTCATTGTTGGTACCGATATCAACAGTGTACTGTGCGATACCAGCAGACTCAACCTGGCTGATATCAATGCCGAGGTCCTCATACGGAGCAACGTACTTGGAGCCTTCGCCCTGAGTGTACTTCTTTACGAATGCAGCTTCTGCAGCGAACATATCAACGCTGCCGTCTGCCAGAGCCTGATCCAGAGCCGGCTGATATTCCTGGTTCGTGGTCGGGATCTGAGTATCATTGATGGTGTAACCGAAATCCGGGTGCAGCTCAACATACTTCTTGACCATGTCCGGAACTTCGTTTGTGAAAGCGTACAGGTTGATAACGCCCTTTTCACCCTCAGCAACGGACTCGGACTCAGATTCAGATTCTGCTTCAGAAGAAGATTCTGCCTCAGAAGAAGACTGTGCCTCAGAGCTGGAGCTGTCAGCTGTGCTGGTGGAATCACCGCAAGCGGTGAAGCTGAGCATAAGGCTCAGAGCTGCGATAAGAGAAAGTGCCTTTTTCATAATTCATCCTCCTAGTGCTGTATAAAGCAAATTTATACGGGGTTTCCGCCGGTCAGGTCAGCGGAAATATTTGCACAGCCTGCCTGATTACAGGCTGAACAAGACGTTGTTTACGATGGATTCGAGAAGTTCCTGTCTGCCGCTTGTGAGGGAATCCGTGACCTCACCCTTCTTGATTGCGTAGTCGCTCAGTGCCTTGAGATCAACCTTGCCGTCGATAATATCCTTACCGATGCCGGTTGTCCAGCTTGCATAACGGTCTGCAACGAACTTATCAAGTCTGCCGTCTGCGATCAGAGCGCGTGCAGCCTTGAAGCCGAGTGCGAATGCATCCATACCTGCGATGTAGGAGAGGAAGATATCTTCCGGAGTGAAGCTGCCGCGGCGAGCCTTTGCATCGAAGTTCAGACCGCCGTTGGTGAAGCCGCCTGCCTTGATGACCTCATACATACAGAGTGTGGTGTCATAGACATTGGTCGGGAACTGGTCGGTATCCCAGCCGAGGAGCGGATCGCCCTGGTTTGCGTCGATCGAACCGAAGAAGCCGTTGACACGGGCAACATCAAGTTCATGCTGGAAGGTATGCTGTGCAAGTGTTGCGTGGTTTGCCTCAATGTTCATCTTGAAGTCCTTATCAAGACCGTACTTTCTGAGGAAGCCCATAACAGTTGCGGTATCAAAATCATACTGATGCTTGGTCGGCTCCTTCGGCTTCGGCTCGATGTAGAAATCGCCGTCGAAACCAATGCTTCTGCCGTAATCAACAGCCAGATGCATCAGACGAGCCATATTGTCAAGCTCAAGTCCCATATCGGTGTTCAGCAGTGTCTCATAGCCCTCACGGCCGCCCCAGAACACATAGCCCTTACCGCCGAGCTGAACGGTTGCGTCGAGCGCAGCCTTGATCTGTGCAGCAGCATAAGCAAAGACATCAGCGGACGGAGAAGTGCCTGCACCGTGCATATAGCGCGGATGATCGAAGCACTTTGCAGTACCCCAGAGGAGCTTTTTGCCGGTTTCCTTCTGCTTCTTTTCGAGGTAATCAACGATGACCTGGAGCTTCTCGTTGGATTCGCCGAGATTTGCGTACTCCGGAGAGAGGTCACGGTCATGGAAGCAGTAGTAGTCAATGGAGAGCTTATCCATGATCTCGAAAGCGGCATCGACCTTTGCCTTTGCTCTTGCATCCGGATCAGACTCACCCCAAGTCTTGTCAGCAGTACCGACACCGAACATATCTGTGCCGTCGCCGCCCATTGTATGCCACCAGCTCAGTGCAAACTTCAGATGCTCACGCATCGGCTTGCCGTCGATGATCTCATCGGGGTTGTAGTACTTGAATGCAAGGTCATTCTTGGAATCCTTGCCCTCAAAGGGGATCTTGCCGATATTCGGGAAAAATTCGCTCATGATAAAGTTCCTCCGTTCAAAAAATTAAAGGGAAATTGTTTTGCTCAGACACGCAGTTCCGGTGAGCTGTTCGCTCAGCGGATCGGGCTGACACGTTCCGGCATACAGCACGTAGTTTTTGCCGCGTACTGCACGAACGCCGTTCTCATCCACAGATGTGAATGCGATTTCAGGGATCTCAGCAGATACTGTCTGCGTTTCGCCGGCTGCAAGATGGACGCGGACGAATCCGCAGAGCGCCGGATATTTCACAGCACATTCGCTGTCATCCTTCAGATAGAACTGCACAACATCATCGGTATCGGTCTTGCCGGTGTTTGTGATCTGAAGCGTGACCTTTTTCCCGTCAACAGCAAGATCGGAGCAGGCTGTTTTGGAATAGGTCAGACCGTATCCGAACGGATACAGAATATTATCTCTGGTATAGCGGTAGGTACGTCCTGCCATGCTGTAATCCTCGAATGCAGGAAGTTTATCTGCATTCTCATAGAACGTGACAGGCAGCTTGCCGGACGGTGAAACTTTGCCGAACAGGATATCTGCCAGCGCCTTACCGCCGCTTTGACCGGGATACCATGTGTGGATCAGAGCATCGCAGTCCGCTTCTACATTGATCGCACTGCCGACAGCCGATACAATGATAACGGGCTTGCCCTTTTCCATGACCTTCTTTACAAGCAGGCGTTGCGGATCAGGCAGACGAAGGTCAATTTTATCGCCGGATGCAAATTCGTTTCCGGCATCGCCTTCTTCACCCTCGATATACGCATCCAGACCGACGCAGAGAATCACGAGATCGGATTGTTCTGCAACGGTTTCTGCTTCAGCAAGGCGGTCATTTTCTCTTGCGAGTCCGCTGACGCGGTCTTTATAGAGGTGACATCCTTCTGCACAAAGCACTCTGCCTTCAAATGCATCCTGAATGCCCTCAAGGAATGTGATATAACGGTCAGCCGTACCGCAGTAGTTGCCTTCCAGCGCCGCGCGGCTGTTTGCATTCGGGCCGATCACGCCGATCGTCTGATACTTCGATGCATCCAGCGGAAGAATACCGTTGTTTTTCAGAAGCACCATTGATTTGCGTGCATATTCAAGTGCAAGGTCTTTATGCTCCTTGCAGGCGACAACCGAATACGGAATATCGTCATAAGGTGTATGTTCATCGAGCATACCGAGACGGATCCTCGAACGCATCACATTGATGCAGGCTTTCCGGATATCCTCTGCGGTAATCATTCCGGCATTGAGTGCATCCATGAGCTTGTCATAAACTCTGCCTGCATTGAGATCGCAGCCGCTTTTGATCGCTGCTGCGGCAGTTTCCTCGGCTGACGCAGTCAAACCGTGATTTGTATGGAAATCTTCGAGTGCGCCGTAATCGGATACGAAGTGTCCGTCAAAGCCCCATTCTTTCAGTTTTGCCTGAAGGAATGTACTTGCGCACGAGCCTTCGCCGTTGACACGGTTATAAGCGCCCATGACGCTCTCGACATTTGCATCCTGCACCAGCGCACGGAACGCCGGAATGTAGGTATCCTCAATATCGTGTGCATTTGCTCTTGCATCGAACGAATGCCGGATCGCTTCCGGTCCGCTGTGTACTGCAAAATGCTTTGCGCAGGCTGACGTCCGGAGATGCTCCTTATCATCACCCTGCAAACCGCTGACAAATGCTTTTCCAAGCTCAGCGGTCAGGAACGGATCTTCGCCGTATGTTTCCTGTCCTCTGCCCCAGCGGGGATCGCGGAAAATATTGATATTCGGCGACCAGATCGAAAGACCTTTGTAAATATCGCGGTCACCGTGCTTTGCAAATTCGTTGTGTTTTGCACGCTGCTCAGTCGAAACGACCTCACCTGCGCGTTTGACTGCATTCTGATCGAACATTGCGGCCATTGCGATCGCCTGCGGGAACATGGTCGCTACACCGGCACGCGCCGCGCCGTGCAGACCTTCATTCCACCAGTTATAAGCAGGGATACCGAGCCGTTCGACTGCCGGTGCATCGTAAATAAGCTGTGCAGCCTGTTCGGCGGTTGTGAGCCGATCGACCAGATCCTCTGCACGTTCCTGCGCAGTCAGCGTAACATCACGGAATTTTTCCAATACAGAATACCTCCGTTTCATCGAAGCGGCATCCGCCAATCTTCGAGGAACTTTTATATGGAACGGATCACCGTTCCTGTATCAGGGATGCGAACGTCTGCTCCGGTGTCAGATCAGTCTCACGGATCTCCCATGTTTCCTCAATGACAGCCGATTCGCCGGGCTGATATTCGCGCAGCGCACCAAGCAGTTCGCATTCCAGAAAATGCTTATTTGTATAAGTTTCAAAATTGCAGGCGAAATCCGGATAGCTGACCGAATCATCATATCCGCCGAATTTCAATGTAAAGACCTGATTGCCGGCGCAGTAAACTGCGAAGCCGTCCGTCACATTAAAACCTGCCTTGAACGCCGTTTCCGCTTTTGTATCATGCAGAAGTGACGCATAGGAATCCGTCAGCGCAAAGCGCGGATCCCTGATATCGGAATAGCTCCAGAGTGCCATTGTCCGGTTCGGTAGAAAGCCTGTCTGTGCGCGGTTCAGCGGAACGAACTCCGTACCGCCGCCTGCAAGTCCCGTTACCGACCACGGCGCAAATTTCGCCGGTCCATCCGAAATATTGCGGATCTCATTCCGGATGCGAACGGAATTGCCGTCAGACATTGTCACGGAAAGAGAAAACTGTTTGCCGAAGGGTGTTGCTTTCGGTGTCAGCGTCAGAACGCCGTCCGTAAAGTCCCATTCAACACGGCTGTTATCGGGATAGTATGTTTCCGGCATGATCTCCGGTGCTGACCAGAGACGGTGTCCGCCATAGGCATACCACGTACCGTAACCCTTTGTCAGTTCACAGAAATCTCTGCGCACATCTTCAAAGAGGATATTCTCATTTCCTCTGGTTGAGAAGTAGATGATGCGCGGTCCGACATCGAGTGTTGCGATGAGCCTGATGACGCCGTTTTCCAGACAGATGCATCTGCCGAAATTCTGGTAGGAAATCTCATGGCATTGAATCGTCATATATTGCTCCTTTCCGCTTTACAAGTATTATAGCTTATGTACAAAAAATAGGCTAATCAAAAATTGCGACATTCTCCTTGATTTTTGCGCACTCATCACAAAATAGCGAAAACTCCTTTACAAAATTGTTGCTTTGCGCTATAATATAGACATGGAAGATGAAGCAGAACAAGCCAAGACCGCAAATTCTGAATGATTATTTCGGAAAGGAGAACCGAGATGATTAAAAATCTATCCGGTGACTATGAAACCGTTGAGTACGAAAACAAACGGTTTGTCATGCTTTATGACAACAACGAAACCGAATTTTATCCGATGCATTGGCACAATGCTGTTGAGATCATCATGCCGATCGAGAATCCGTTTACGGTCAAGACCGGCGATACGGAATTCGTCCTTCAGGAGCGGGATATCATCATTATTCCGCCCGGCGAACTGCATACCCTGCCGCCGCAGGCAGGCAGACGCATCATTTTCCAGTGTGACAACAGTGTGATCAGCAACGTTTCCGCATTGGAAGCGATCTTGCCGGTATTTCAGACTACACTGCTCATTACGCCCGATACCAACCGCGATCTCTATCTTCTGGCGAAAAAGCAGATCCTCGATATCTATTCCGAATATTACGCAAATACGGAGATTTCCGATGTCCGTATCTACATGAATCTCATCAATCTGCTCGTGGCAGTACGCGAGCATCAGATCGAGATGAGCCGGCAGTCGCTCGCCTGTGCAAAGGAGAAAATTCTCCAGTACAGCGAGAAATTCAAGCTCGTGATGAAGTATATCGACCAAAACTATATGTACGATATTTCGCTTGATAAACTCGCGGATATTGCCGGTTACAGCAAGTTCCATTTCTCGCGTATTTTCAAGCAGTATAATTCCATGTCGTATATCCAGTACATCAATATGCGCAGGACACGCGCCGCAGAGATGCTTCTGCTTGATCCTTCCATTCCGATCACAGAAGTCGCAATGCGTGCAGGTTTTTCCAGTCTGTCAACTTTTAACCGTATTTTTAAGGAATTCAAGCACTGCACGCCGTCAAGCTATCAGCGTTTTTACTGTTCAACGGGCGAACTGCCGATCGCAGAACAAAGTCCGGATGTGCAAACCGATGAATAAGCCGTTCTGTTTTTTGTTCAATCCGCGCAATATCTGCACTTTGCAAAAATTGCGCCGCAATTTATGATGAATCGCAATGATTTCTGCTGTATTTTGACAGGATGTGCAAATTCTTCCGCATTAAATGAGAAACGGCGATTGATCCGCCGCCGCATTTCCAAATATACTATATGTTATAGAATGACCGCCGAACGCAGGCTGATTGCCTGAATCCGGCGGTCATTTTGCTGATACGATCCATTACACAAAGCGAACAGAACAGCGCAGACTTCACTGTTTACCCTGCAAACACACTCATTGAAGCGAACCCATTCCGTCCTGCCAGTGCGGCGTATTGCCTGCCAGCGTTTCGGAATAGTACAGCAGGATCGCCTGCGCATCTTCCGCATCCAGTCTGCCGTCTCCGCTGATATCACAGGCGGCTGATGCGGCAGGCACGATCTCCGCAGGTTTGTCCGAAAGCAATTCGGCATAAGCATTCAGCGTTTGCTGTGCATCACTGACATCCACTGTGCCGTCACCGTCAAAATCCCCGCGTATGCGCTGATATCGCGGGAATCCGATCTCTGCTGCCTGCTGTTTTACACCGTCTGCATATTCCGTATTTGCGGAAAGCTGCTCCGGTGCGGCAATTTCGGTATCCTTTGCCTGTAAATACGAACCTGTAAAGCATACTTCCGTTTTTTCATACTGCGGTGCATCGGAATAATCTGCATTGTCAATGGTGAATTTCTGCGTATATGTGCTGACTGCCGCACCGCCCGATACGGTCGGCGTGCTGACCGTGATTGTGTAATCACCCGGTTCGGCACGAAAAATATAATTATGCTCCGGCTCACTTTGCAGTTCGGTATCATACAGCAAAAGATTCTCGCGCTCCGGTGAATGCTGCACAATGCGGATCTGCACCCTGTTGTTCTCCAGACCGCTGAACCGGATGATGTCCTCGCTCAGCGGCTCAAAATCCGGACAGACCGTTTCAATACAGACTGTCTGCTCCGCTGCCTGTACAGGCAATGCGAAAAACGAAATACAGCAGCCAAGCGCTGTCAATATGATCCCTGTTTTCATTTTGATTCTCCTTTTTCTTCGCAGAATGCTGTTTTCAGTATAGCATAAGACTGCTCTTTTGTCAAATCGTCAGTACGAACGCAAAATATCAAGCAGAGGCGAGAGAATCCCCTGCAGAACTTCTGCAATCCCCGAAAAACAGCCGAATCCGACACGGACAGGCCGAAAACAGGACTTGATTTTTTCTGCGGAATGTATTATAATAGTCCTGATATGCTTATGGCATCAGAAAGGAAATATACATGATCTATCTCATAGTGATACTGGTTCTGCTCGTCTGCTCCGCACTGTTTTCTGCCAGTGAAACGGCATTTTCCAGTGTCAATAAGATTCGCCTGAAATCCGATGCGATGCAGGGCAATGTCCGTGCTGCAAAAGCGCTCAAACTCGCGGATTCCTTTGAACGCGCACTGACGGCGATTCTGATCGGCAACAATCTCGTGAATATTCTTTCGGCTTCTCTCGGTACGATCCTTTTTACAGAGTGGTTCGGTGAGGGCGGTGTCGGCATCTCGACAATGGTGATGACCGTTCTCGTCCTGATCTTTGGTGAGATCCTGCCGAAAAGCTATGCAAAAAATCACGCCGAACAGCTTACGCTCCTGCTTGCTGCGCCGCTGAACGGTCTGATCTGGATTTTGACACCGCTCGTTTTTCTGTTCAATCAGCTTGCAAAGCTCGTGACGAAAAAGGGCGCTGCACCTTCCGTGACGGAGGATGAACTCAAAGTCATTGTCGATCAGATCGAGGAGGAAGGCGTTCTGGAGGAACAGGAAAGCGCACTTGTTCGTTCAGCACTGGAATTTGATGAAATATCGGTCGATGAGGTACTTGTTCCGCGTGTGCGTGTCACGGCGATTCCGAAGGATACGCCCATCAGCGAGATCAAGCAGATCTTCCTCTCGGAGCGTTATTCCCGTCTGCCGGTCTACGACAATACCATTGATGATATCATCGGCTTCATCACCGAAAAGGATTTCTTCGGTCTGCTCGAAAGCGGCGGAAAAGAACTTGCTCCGATCATCAAAAATGTTCTGCGTTTGCCTGAATTTGCACGTATCAGCGAAGCTATGAAGCAGATGCAGCGTGCAAAATCCCATATCGCCATTGTGGTCGATCAGTACGGCGGCACAAAGGGTATCGTCACACTGGAGGATATCATTGAGGAGCTTGTCGGCGAGATCTACGATGAAGCAGATGAGGTCGTTCCGATGCTGACAAAATGCGGAGAAGATCGCTATGAGGTTTCCGGTGAGCTTTCGATCGCCGATCTCTGCGATGCGCTCGGTCTTTCGGAAGATCGTATTGTGACGGACTGCACCTCGGTCGGCGGCTGGCTGACGGAGCTTGCAGGACATATCGCAGAGAAAAATGAAACCGTCAGCGGCGACTGGTTTCGCATGACCGTTTTGCAGATGCAGGAGCAGCGCGTGCAGCGCATTCTCCTCGAACTGACTGCGGCGGAATCCGATTCCGCAAATGCCGGCGAAACGGCGGAAATGACCGCAGGCAGCGTCCGGTGAGCAGATATCTGCACATAAGCTGTTAAAACAATAGAAAATATCAGGAAAGTTGTACGGAAACGTGCAACTTTTTTGTTTTTTTCGGCTATTATCGGGAGCAGTTGGTATCCGGCAGGGATCGGCGGTGCATACCGCAGAGGGAGCGATCCACTGTCAGCCAATGAAAAAGGAGGTGCAATGCAAAATGGAAATACCGGTCAGGATCCGGCAGCTTCATGCAGAAACCGTATCACATGACGTATTCGGCGTATGCGGAAACAGCGGCGATACGATCCGGTTCGATTTCGATGCGGAATGGGATGCGTACCCTGACAAAACCGCCTGTATGGTCATTGTATCGCCGCAGGGCAGAACTGTAACGGAGATCCCGTTTCAGGGGAATGTCTGCACGCTGCCCCCTGTCCGCCGTACGGCTGCGATATCGGTCGGTGTCTGCGCAGGCTCGCTGCACACTGCAGCTTCTGCAAGCATTCCGTATCGGGAATGTATCACAGACATCTTTGCAGAAGAATTTTTCCCGAAAGCGGATATCTGCAATAAAGTGCTTGCAGAACTGATGCATCAGGATATGCAGGATGAATGCAGCGGCAGATATCTTGTCAGCGCAGATGATGACTATATCGCAACACAGGCAGGCGACTATCTTTTGTCAAAGGAGTGATTGAATGGCAGACAGAAAAATCAATACCGGACTGACAGAAACGGAGATCCGGACAGCTTTTTCCCGTGCGCTGAATGATATGACGGATGCGGAGATCAGGGCGCTTGTATCAGAAGAAACTGTCAGCCGGCAGCAGGCAGATGCACAGCTTCATAATGCACTTGCTGCGGAAACAACAGCTCGGCAGACCGCTGATACCGCCATACAGTCAGATGCAGCAAAGCAGCTGAATGCATTGACCGCACAGATCAACGGCGGTGCAAAGAACCGAATGCCTGTCGAATCGGGAACGGCATCATCAAGTGTATCATGGTTTCAGGCAAACGGTCTGTCAATTCCGGCAGGGCAGTATATCGTGTTCTTCCGAAACATGGAGTCCGATGATACGGATGCAGCAACGTGCAGAGGAATCTTTTTTGATGCAAACGGCGGCAATGCGTCCTCATATTTCCAGATCCCGCGCGGTCAGGATGTCTTTGCTGAGGTTACGATCACTACAGATGCAAAATCGCTTAGAATCAATCAATCCGATACGGTAGGCCACAGCGCAGGCGATACGATGTCATTCAGCGGTGCGATGATTTGCAGAAAATCCGATTGGGATATCTCGCATGATTTTGTGCCGTATTGTCCGACCATGCCGGAATTGTATCAGATGATCCTTTCGCTGAACGGAGGCTGCTGATGCGTGAGATTTCAATTACGGTGCGTGACCGTGTTGCGGCGGTTTCCGGTTCGCCGGAGATCGTCTGCGGAAACAGTGATTATACGGCGGTATTCGATCTGGATGCAGAATGGGACGCTTATCCCGTTAAGATCGCGCGTGTTGTCTGGAAGGACGAAGATACAGGGAAAATGCTGTATCAGGATGTGCTTTTTGAAGGCAATCGTGCAGTTCTGCCGCCTGTTTCACGCACAACACAGATTTGGCTCGGCATCTTTTCCGGTGATATCCGGACAACAACACCCGTGCGGATCCCGTGCTGTGCATCCGAATCCGGCAGCAATGCGGTGCATCCTGAACCGGAATCGGAAATTTATATCCAGCTTCTGCGTTATCTGGAGTACCTGCATACAAAAGGAATTCATGCCGGAGCAGAAAAGGAGATCTGCTGCGGCGCAGAAGGAATCTGCGGAATACCGATCACTGAGGAGGAGATTTAAAAATGGAAGCAAGAAATATCGGAAGTGCGGCTGATATTTATCAGACGCTTACGGACAGCAGGCTTTTCAGCAGAGTGGAACTTTCCGGTACAGTGACGAATTGCTATGACAGCGAAGGCAATCTGATCGTAAAAGCAGACGGAAACGTCAATCTCTATGGCTATGCAGATGCAGAGCATTCCATTCCGAACAATTCGCTCGGTTCGATCACGCACGCTTATTTATGCCAAAAAGGCGTGATCCTTGCAAAATACTATAGCAATCATTTGAACCGGATCTTTGTTCTGACAAAGACCAATACCGGCAATGCGGCAATGGTTTTTCTGGATGTAGGAAACAGCGAATGGAATGCCGTGACATGGGGCGACGTTTTGCCGCTGACCGGCAAAGAAATGATCGCTGTGCAGTCCAATCAGTATGCACTGCTCCCCTTCGTGACAAATGCGGCGCTCGGCGTGGAATCCTTCACGCCGGACGCATTCTACAGTGCGGTCAATACCGGTAATCTTCTGCCGCGCAGTTTTACGATCCGCAATGAGCGATGGTTTGCGATCGGAAATGCTGTTCTGCGCGATAATCCGGAAAATTAAATATATTTGTCGCAATCTGCATTATGCCTGCATATCATGAAATACGGAATCATAAGGATTCCGGAAGTGATACGGAAAGGATGAGCAGAATGTTCAAACCACGAATGACAAAGCCGGAAAAC
Source organism: Oscillospiraceae bacterium (assembly GCA_045628085.1). Taxonomy (GTDB): domain Bacteria; phylum Bacillota; class Clostridia; order Oscillospirales; family Ruminococcaceae; genus Firm-04. The sequence goes on from JAZQOZ010000147.1 coordinate 48,162, forward strand.
GGCAATCGCTACTATAATACGATTGCAAACGGCGGCGTTTCTACGGCGATCATCGGCAGACCGCGTGACAGCGGATGCAATGTGCTTGCAAATTGTGTCGGGTATGTGACCGGAAGATTCAATGAGATCATCGGCAGCGGAAATTTCGTATATTTCAATTATCCGCCGAATGCAGAGGATCTGTATGAAGCTGCCCGTTCACAGGGATTGGCAGTCGGGAATGTACCGCGGCTCGGTGCAATGATCGTATGGGCAAAGGGAAAAACGACAGTCTCCGCTGACGGTGCAGGCCATGCCGCTATTGTTGAGCAGATCCATGCGGACGGCAGTATCATAACATCGGAAAGCGGCTACGATGCAGCAGTGCCCTTCTGGCTCTCAAAGCGCAGCAATCAGGACGGAAACTGGGGACAGAACAATGCGTATCGTTATCTCGGCTTTGTCTATCAGCCGGAAATCGTGCCGGAAGGTCTGATCCGAAAAGGTGATTTCGGCGATGCAGTCTGGTGGATGCAGGAACAGCTTGCAGCGCAGGGATATCTGCGGAGAAATGAGATCGACGGTTATTTCGGTATCATTACGCTTGGCGGTCTGCTCGCATTTCAGTTTGAGAAAAAACTGATCGTTGACGGGATTTGCGGTGCTGCAACAAAAGCCGCACTGCTCAGATAGGCTGCGCGTGATCGGACTCAACACAAAACGGCGATGCTGAAAAATTGCGCTAATATAGAAGTATTCCAAAACTATTATGTAAAGACCTATACAGCAAGCTACAACAACAAAAGGACAGATACTTCTATTGACCTACCCCCATCAAGTCGATAACGCAAAAACAAAAAATAATCCATGATGTGACTAAAAGCAGTCTGTGCAATTTGCGCAGGCTGCTTTGTTGTTTACGCGACGCCAGTCCGACCGATCATTCAGCATACGCTTCATGAAATGAATTGTATGGAGAAAACATATCTTTTGACCGAAATTGCAATCAGCGGACAGGAACACTGCGCATCCCTTGACTTTCGCCCGAACATCCGATATAATATAATAGTTATATTATGGGGCTTTCTCCACAGTCTGATTATGGAGGTTCTCATTTCAATGAAAAAACTGCTGCACTTTCTTGCGGATTACAAAAAAGAATGCATCTTGGGACCGCTGTTCAAAATGCTCGAAGCAGCATTTGAACTGCTTGTTCCGCTTGTCGTGAAATCCATGATCGACAAAGGCATTGCAGCCGGTGACACCGGACATATTATCCGAATGTGCCTGCTCATGGCGCTCTTTGCCGCGATCGGTCTGACAAGTACACTCTTTGCACAGTATTTCGCCGCAAAAGCCGCTACCGGATTTTCTGCGAAACTCCGTCACGCCCTCATGGATCACATTCAGCACATGACCTATACCGATCTGGATACACTCGGCACGTCTTCCCTCATTACGCGCATGACCAGCGACATCAATCAGGTGCAGACCGGTGTCAACATGACGATCCGCCTGCTCCTGCGCTCCCCGTTTATCGTGTTCGGCGCAATGATCATGGCATTCACGGTCGATGTCAAAGCTGCACTGATCTTTGTCGCGGCGATCCCCCTGCTTTCGGTCGTTGTATTCGGCATCATGCTCGTGACCATCCCCATGTATAAAAAAGTGCAGGAACGGCTCGATTCGCTCACCGAAACCACACGCGAAAATCTGACAGGTGTCCGCGTCATCCGCGCATTCCGGAATGAAAAGGCGGAAGCTGAAAAGTTCCGCACCGAAAATCTTGCACTCGTCCATGTTCAGAAAGCAGTCGGCAGTATATCTGCGCTGATGAATCCGGTCACTTATGTGATCGTCAATCTTGCTGTCGCAGCACTGATCTATGTCGGTGCGCTGCGCGTTGATTCCGGCGCTCTGACGCAGGGCGCAGTCATTGCGCTGTATAATTATATGTCGCAGATCCTCGTGGAACTGATCAAATTTGCAAATCTGATCATCACTATCACAAAGGCGGCTGCCTGCGCAAACCGCATTGAAGCTGTTCTGGAATCCGGCACGCTGATTCCGGAAAATGATTCTGAACCGGAGATACCGGAAAACAGCCGCGGAACGATCTGCTTCGATCATGTGTCATTCACCTATCAGAATGCGGCAGAACCATCTCTTTCGGACATCAGTTTCACCGCCGCACGCGGCGATACAATCGGCATCATCGGCGGTACGGGCGCAGGCAAATCCACGCTCATCAGCCTCATTCCGCGATTTTATGAGCCGACTTCCGGCAGTATCACCATCGACGGTATCGCAAGCACCGATTTTCCGCATCATGCACTGCGAAAACGGATCGGAACCGTTCCGCAGAAGGCCGTGCTGTTTCACGGAACGATCCGGCAAAATCTGCAATGGGGCTGTGCGGATGCATCCGATGCAGAACTCGAATCTGCACTGAAAACGGCGCAGGCACTCGATGTTGTGCAGTCAAAAGCAAACGGTCTGGATGAAATGATCGCTGAGGGCGGACAGAATTTCTCCGGCGGACAGCGGCAGCGCCTGACGATCGCACGCGCACTCGTCCGCAAACCGGAATTCCTGATCCTCGATGACAGCGCTTCTGCTCTGGATTACGCAACAGATGCCGCACTCCGGCATTCCCTGCGTGAACTCCCCGACCGTCCGACCGTTTTCATCGTATCACAGCGAACAGCATCCATTCAGCACGCAGATAAGATTCTCGTTCTGGATGACGGTCAGCTTGCCGGAATCGGCACACATCAGGAACTGCTCGATTCCTGCGCGGTCTATCAGGAGATCTACGCTTCTCAGTTTCCGAAAGAGGGGGTGCGGCAGAATGGCTGAACAGAATCAAAGCGGCGGAATGCTGACGATCCGGCGCATCCTGCACGACCTCACCCGCTATTCAAAATGGCTTATCCTGACGCTCCTGCTTGCAGTCGTGACCGTTGCACTGACTTTACTCGTCCCGATCCTCATCGGAAAGGCGATCGACTGCATCATCTCCGCCGGGAATGTCGATCTGGATGCAGTGACGAAAATTCTGCTGACAGTCGGTGTATCCGTTGCCGTGACCGCACTTGCACAGTGGATCATGAGCATCATTCACAATAAGATCACATACGAAGTGATCGAAGATATCCGCAACCGTGCGATCGACCGCATTGAGCATCTGCCGCTTGCCTATCTGGACCGTCAGCCGACCGGCGTTACAGTCAGCCGCATGATCTCTGATGTAGACCAGTTCGCGGACGGACTGCTCATGGGCTTCACACAGCTATTTACAGGTATTCTGACGATCCTCGGTACATTGATCTTTATGCTGAATATCCATCCTGCGATCACACTGGTTGTAATTGTTATGACACCGCTTTCCCTGTTTGCGGCGGCGTTCATTTCCAAACGGACATATTCCATGTTCCGCGTTCAGGCAGAAACACGCGCAGAACAGACCGCGATCATCAATGAAACCATTACCAATCAAAAAGTGATTCAAGCATTCGCACATGAAGCGGAAACCATGCGCGATTTTGATGAGATCAACGGCCGCCTTGCCGATGCATCTCTGAAAGCAACATTTTTCTCCTCGCTGACGAATCCCTGCACGCGCTTTGTCAATGCACTGATCTATGCCGCAGTCGGTCTGACAGGCGCATTGGCGGCGATCCGCGGCACGATCAGCATCGGACAGCTCTCGTGCTTCCTCAGCTACGCAAATCAGTATACAAAACCGTTCAATGAGATCTCCGGTGTCATCACCGAACTGCAAAATGCACTTGCCTGCGCCGACCGCATTTTCGCACTGATCGACGAAGCGGCAGAGATCCCGGATGCGCCGGATGCCGCCGAACTCACGCAGGCAAAGGGAAATGTCGAATTTCAGGATATCTCGTTCTCGTATGTGCCGGAACGCCCGCTGATCTCGCATTGCTCGATCTCGGTGCAGTCCGGACAGCGCGTTGCGATCGTCGGGCCGACCGGATGCGGCAAAACCACTCTCATCAATCTCATCATGCGGTTTTACGATGTCAATGACGGTGCGATCTGCATTGACGGAAACGATATCCGTCATCTCACACGGGACAGTCTGCGGCAGAATCTCGGAATGGTCTTGCAGGAAACATGGCTCAAAAATGCGACCGTCCGTGATAATATCCGCATGGGCAAGCCGGATGCAGACGATGCGGAGATCATCGCGGCGGCAAAAGCGGCACACGCTCACAGCTTCATCAAACGTCTGCCGCAGGGCTATGATACCGTCATCAGCGACAAAAACGGCGCTCTTTCGCAGGGACAGCGGCAGCTGCTCTGTATTGCGCGGCTGATGCTCTGTCTGCCGCCGATGCTCATTCTCGATGAAGCAACTTCCTCGATCGACACACGCACGGAACTGAAAATTCAGTCCGCATTCGGAAAAATGATGCAGGGACGCACATCCTTCATCGTTGCACACCGGCTTTCTACCGTTCAGGAAGCCGACCTCATTCTCGTCATGAAGGACGGGCAGATCATTGAGCAGGGAAATCACGATTCTCTGCTGCAAAAAAACGGATTTTACGCGAAACTTTTCAAAAGTCAATTTTCAGAAAGCACGCTTCTGCGTGAAAATCAAAGCAATATATAAATTAAATGAAAAACCTTGTTCATTATGTGTAACCTTTTTCTGCGGATCAGGTCATAATGAGTGAAGGCAAAAAACGCGAAAGGCGGTGGATGCCACGAACGACAATATGATTATTTCGATGTTTGAGGATCGGAATGAGCAGGCGCTGCTTGAAACGACCGGCCGCTACGGCACGATATGCCGTTCCGTTGCACGGAATATCCTCGGAACGGAGGAGGATGCAGAGGAATGTCTCAATGATGCACTGCTCGGCGCATGGAATGCGATTCCGCCTGCCCGTCCTCAGAACTTCGGTGCATATTTTCTGACACTGGTACGTAATTTTGCCCTCAAGAAATACGCGGCTGCCCGTGCCGAAAAGCGCGGCGGCGGTCAGATGACAGCGGCTCTTGACGAGATCTCTGAGATCATTTCTTCCGGTGAAAATGTAGAACATGAGGTTGATAAGCGGGCAATGCTCAATGCTGTTACAGATTTCCTCGGAACACTTCCCGACAATCAGCGGAATTTGTTTGTCCGGCGCTATTATCATGCATCCTCTGTTACTGAACTTTCAGAGATGTTTGGTATGTCGGAAAGTAATGTCAAAACAACGCTGTCACGCATCCGGAAACGGCTCTGCGATCATTTGCGGAAGGAGGGATTGCTGTGAAAGAACTGGAATTTATGGAGCTGCTCGGTGAACTCCCGGCGGAGTACATTGAAGCTGCATCCAAACCGCAGAAAAAAGAACGGCGTTTTGCATGGCTGCGCTACGGCGTGCCTGCTCTTGCAGCCTGCTTCGCCGTTGTGATCTTCGCGGCAGTCTATCCGCGTCTCAAATCGCCGGATATCCCCTCTGTAGACAGTCAGCCGGATATCACGGTCATCACAACAGCCGATACTGCCAATGCGGGAACCGGCTTAACAGACGGAACTGTAACGATCCTGTCAGAGCAGACCGGTTTATCGGGGCATCGTACAACGCAGACGCTCACCGTCAGCAGCGGACGAGATAAAACGGATTCTGACCATACAACGCAGGAACAGCACACGGATCAAACGGATCCATCCGCAGAAGGAACGGCGCATTCTTCCGAATCGACAGCACACACTGACGAAACAGATAAGACAGATCCGCATTCGGTAACCACCGGCCGAACGACACACAGCTCTGCAAAAACATCAAATGCAACGACAGCAAAGACAACAACCACAAAGCCCAAAACATCAACAACCCCAACAAGTTCAACGGCAAAACCCAGAACAACCACCAAAACAGGCACAACGACAAGAGCCGTAACAACTACCAGAACCGGCACAACGACAAGAGCAAGATATTCGACAACGTTCACTACAACAACGGCTGCATTGACGACAACAGGCGGAACAACAGGTACGACAGCAGCTTATTCTACAACAGAACCTCCGATGGCCTCAAGCAATACATACAGCGCGCAGACAGAAATATCTGCTTCTTCTGACGGCGGTTCATCCGCACATTCAACGACCGCACCTGTGCCGTCGCAGGATGAACGCGAAGTCATCAAATGGCAGATCTATGATCCTGATCCGCTCTATAGTGACTGGGAAACCGACTACTTTATCATCGACGGTATGCCGACATGGGATGAAGACAATTATCAGCAGCTCCGCGATTTTGATTTTGACCGCTACAACTGTTTGGTCATGCATCTCCGGACAAATGCGACCGATGCAGTATTGACAACACTGAATCTGAGTCCTGATTACAGCACGATCAACAGCATGATCTTCCGTCAGCCGACAGATCCGACAACACGGCATTTCGTCTTTGCCGTCGCTGTCCCGAAAGATTTTGAGCTCCGTTATGATCCTGATTTCGTCTTTGAGGCGACGGACGATGCCTCCTTCTATTATTCAGCAGTTCCAAGCGAATCGGATGTGTATTATGAAGGAGAATGGTGACAGCTTTGCATAACAAACACTTCTGACAGTATCACAAGACATGATCTATTGACAGCTTTGTCTGACTGATTTCCCTTGACAGTTCCCCTCTGTTAACATTATCTTCATACTTTACGCAATTCAGAAAGGATGGTATTTATGAAAGAAACAAAACTGACACTCGCCATGACCGCCGGCGTATGTGCGCTGACAGTGCTTGCAGGGCAGAGTATCTCACCGCTTTCTATGACGATCGCCGCTGAAACACATCCGCTTACCACCATTGTATCAACCGGAACAGCGATTGATACTGCAACATCATGGAACACCGGCGTTCCCAATACCACAATGACAACCACAGGATCGTCTTTCGATGTCGGTATCACAAGAATCTATCCCGACTTCAATAAGACAGACTATGCGCTCGGTGAGGCGCTCGACCTTGCCGGCGGTACATTCCAGTTCAAAGTATATGAAACGTATGACAATGTCACCTATCAGGAAGGCGGCGACTCCGATATTGATGTCGGAAAGCTTGATTCCTACAAGTATGATTTTGCCGGTCATGAGATCACGTTCAAGCTGAATACCGCAGAGGTCAATCCCGATAAGCCCGGCACATATCCCATCTATATTGATATCTATGTTGACGGCAAATCCTATGATTTTGTCGAAGCAGGCTATGTCACATATCATGATTATTCCGTTACAACAATGACCGATAAAAAGGGCAGACTACTTGACGAAAACGGCGAAGTCCTGATCGTCAACGACACATCTGCTGTCATGTCCGGCAAAGCAGGACAGACGACCGCTACAACTGCGCCGTATCAATCCATCACAACCTACACAACGATCAAATCGTCCGTTGACGTTTCCCTGCAAGGAACTGCCAATATCAAAGTATATTTCAACTCCGTGCGCGGTGTGGATACATACGGTCTGGACTGTGAAGTATTCAATGTTGAGACCGGTGAGGTCATTCTCCAATGGAATACTGCTGACGCAGATACTGTACTGATCGAGGATCTGCCGTACTCGTTCAAGTCATTTGACATGAATGAGCGCGGTGATATCGTCTATGCGCTCCGCATTAACAATCTGCCGGAAAATGTCGTATTCGCAGATACAAACAGCCGTGAGCCGCTTGAAATTTTCGGCAAGTCCGTTCTGGGTATTTCCGGCGGTACAAACCTCTATGCCGATGTCACGCTCCGCAATCTGGACTATGTTCCGGACTTCCATGATACGACCGGGATCCCGACTGTTAAGAATGCCGAATATACAACCGAAACAGCGACACATATCGACTGGATGACCGTCATTACAAGCAGCAAGACTGCCGGTACAACCGCAACCGATCGAGAGGGCAGACTGCTTGACGAAAACGGTGAAGTCCTGATCGTCAACGGCACATCTGCTGTCATGTCCGGTAAACAGGGAACCGGCGGCGGCAATATCTACCGCGGCGATGTCAACTGTAAAGACGGCGTTGACGTTTCCGATGCCGTCCTGCTCGCAAGACTCATTGCCGAGGACAGCACCGTGATCGTCACCGAGCAAGGTCTGAAAAATGCCGATGCCGACCGTGACGGAAAACTTTCTTCCAATGATGTCATTACCATTCTCCGCATCATCGCAAAGATCCCCGATTAAAACCGGAACAACGTAATATCTGCCTGATCCTGCATCAGGCAGATACAGCCCCGAACCCGCGGCGTATGCTTTGGGTTCGGGGCTGTTTTTTTATTATTCACAGATAAATGCGCCGTTCCGGAAATCGACCGTGACGGTACTCCCCTGCGTCAACGGCTCTGCAAGCAGTTTTTTCGCAAGGAGCGTTTCGATCTTCCGCTGCATGAGCCGCTTCAAAGGTCTTGCTCCGAAATTCGGATCATAGCCCTGCTCAATAACAGCATCCTTTGCAGCATCGGTCAGCTTTACATGAATCTGCTGCGCCGCAAGACGCTTTTGCAGATTGACGATCAGCAGATCGACAATGCCGCCGATCTCCTGCTTTGTCAGCGGCTTATAGAGGATGATCTCATCCAGACGGTTCAGAAATTCCGGCCGGAATCGCTGATGCAAAAGTGCATCGGTCTGCTTTTTTGCCTGCTCGGAGATCGTGCCGTCCGGCTGAATGCCTTCCAGCAATGCATCTGCGCCGAGATTCGAGGTCAGGATCAGAATTGTATTCTTGAAATCGACCGTTCTGCCCTGTGAATCGGTAATTCTGCCGTCATCCAGGACTTGCAGCAGAAGATTGAATACATCCGGATGCGCTTTCTCAATTTCATCGAGCAGGACAACGCTGTAGGGCTTTCTGCGGACGGCTTCCGTCAGCTGACCGCCTTCCTCATAGCCGACATATCCGGGAGGCGCTCCGATCAGACGGCTGACGCTGAATTTCTCCATATATTCAGACATATCAATGCGAATGAGATTGCGTTCGTCATCAAAGAGCGCTTCTGCAAGCGTTTTCGCAAGTTCGGTCTTGCCGACACCGGTCGGGCCGAGGAACAGGAATGAGCCGATCGGACGGTTCGGATCCTGAATGCCGGCGCGTGAACGCAGAATCGCCTCGCTGACCTTTTCGACCGCTTCATCCTGACCGATCACGCGCTGATGCAGCGTTTCATCGAGATGGAGCAGCTTTTCACGGTCGCCTTCCATCAGCTTTGTCACGGGGATACCCGTCCAGCGTGCAACGATCCGCGCAATTTCATCCTCTGTTACTGCATCACGGAGCAGCTTTGCCGTACCGTTCTGCGCAGAATTTTCTGCTTCGGCAAGCTGTTTCTGGAGTTCAGGCAGTCTGCCGTATTTCAGTTCTGCCGCCTTATTCAGATCATACTGACGCTCGGCTGTCTCGATCTCGGCTTTGAGCTGTTCGAGCTGTGCGCGGAGTTCCTGTACCTTGCTGATGCCGCCCTTTTCATTCTCCCACTGTGCTTTCATCTGCGCAAAAGTATCCCGATAGTCTGCAAGTTCCTTTTGCAGATCGGAAAGATGCGCTGCCGATACAGCATCCGTTTCCTTTTTCAGCGCAGCTTCTTCAATTTCGAGCTGCATAATTTTTCTTGAGATCTCGTCCATTTCGGTCGGCATCGAATCCATTTCCGTGCGGATCATCGCGCAGGCCTCATCCACAAGGTCGATCGCCTTATCCGGCAGAAAACGGTCGGAAATATAGCGGTTGGAAAGTGTCGCGGCGGCGATCAGTGCCGTATCATGGATCCTGACACCGTGATAGACCTCATAGCGTTCTTTCAGTCCGCGCAGAATCGAGATCGAGTCCTCAACAGTCGGCTCACCGACCTGCACCGGCTGAAAACGGCGTTCCAGTGCCGCATCCTTTTCAATATATTTGCGGTATTCATCGAGTGTCGTTGCGCCGATGCAGTGCAGTTCGCCGCGCGCAAGCATTGGCTTCAGCAGATTTCCGGCATCCATTGCGCCGTCTGTTTTGCCTGCGCCGACGATCGTATGCAGTTCGTCAATAAACAGCAGAATTTTGCCGTCAGATTTCTTGATCTCCTGCAAAACAGCTTTCAGACGCTCCTCAAATTCACCGCGATACTTTGCACCGGCAACCAATGCGCCCAGATCCAGCGAGAAAACCGTGCGGTCACGCAGCGATTCCGGAACATCGCCGCGTGCGATACGCTGTGCAAGTCCCTCTGCGATCGCGGTCTTGCCGACACCCGGTTCTCCGATCAGCACCGGATTGTTCTTCGTTTTACGGGATAGAATACGGATGACATTGCGGATCTCCGCATCTCTGCCGATGACCGGATCAAGCTGATGTTTCTGCGCACGCTCCGTGAGATCCTGACCGTATTTTTTCAGTGCATCATAAGTTGCTTCGGGTGTTACATTCGTAATGCGCGTATTTCCGCGAATTTCTTTCAGCGCATTCAGCACCTTTGTTTCATTGACCGAGAATTGCTGAAACAGCTTTTTCAGCGTGGAATCGCTGCTGCGGAGCATCGCCAGAAAAACGTGCTCCACCGATACATATTCATCCTGCATCTGTCCGGCGATCTGTTCCGCCTGATGATAGAGCATTTCTGTTTCATTGGAAATATAGACCATGCCTGCCTGTCTGCCGCTGCCGGTCACATGAGGCAAAGCGGCAACTTCTCTTTCAGCGGCTTTGGCAAATCCCTGCGGACTGATACCGATGCGCTGCAAAAGCTGCGGAATCAGTCCGTCTGCCTGCTGAACCAATGCCGCGAGGATATGCACCGGCTCGACGGCATTGTTCTGATACCCCGTGCAGAGCGACTGCGCATTCTGCATGGCTTCAAGTGTTTTCTGTGTCATTTTATTCGCATTCATTTGGAATACCTCCTCCGTCGTGATGATTGGTCACTCGATATCGCTTAGCTCCGGCAGAAATAAGCCGACCAGATGCGCTGCGTCAAACAGGATCGCAAGCCGTCGGACGCCTGCTGCAATCTGATTGCGGCTATAATGCCGCGCTTCGAGAAAATCGTCCTCCTGCTGCGCAAGATACTGGTAAAACGAATAGCCTTTCAGCAGATTGTCTGCGGTTTTCGACTGCATATTTTCATAGAGCAGCGCTTCCGCTTCCGCAATCTGTCCGTTCTCAATCATGCGATACAGCGTCATATCGCTTTCGCTGTTCTGCTGATATGCGTCCAGCTCGTCCGCAGAACGCAGCTTCTCTCTGAAAAGCAATTTCATCATAAACGCAATAAATTCCTTGATCTGCCGCAGCAGATAATCCTGCTCAATCATGCAGCGTATCTCCTTTCTATTGGCTGAAAAATTGTATTACGGCGTCCTTTGCCGCATTGTGATCGGGCAGCGCCGCGAAATATGCCTTCAGCGCCGCATCAACACGCTTGATATATTGTCCGATCGCCGCGCCGATCGCCTGCGCAGATGCATCCTGCCCTGCCCGAATGCGGAAGCGCCGGTTCCAGCACCCCGACTCTACCTGAGCATCCTCCGGCTGACACATCCCGTATGCGCATTCCGTCTGCGACCAAAGCGTAAAGAATATTTCCGCTTCATCCAGCAGCGATTGATTCTGCGTCCGGAACGACGCGTGTATCACGCCGATCGCCTGCTCCGGCTGACGGAACAGCTCCACGCGATAGCGTATGGTCGGCTTATAGCGATACCGCAGCGGACTGCGGATAATCAGCATACCGTCCGTCGCCTGTTCCTGAAGCTGAAACAGTCCCGTCATCTGCTCGGAAAGTGTTTGCAGAATATCTGCCATACGGCGTTCCGGCGTAACATAGCCGACCGCCTCTGCCAAAAGCTGATTGATCAGATTGGAACGGCTCGTGCCGCGTGCATACGCCATGCGGTCAACGGCTTCCACCACATCTTCGGATAACACAAGGCTGTATACTGCCTTCTTCATCACCCTGCCACCTCTTTTCTATGTTCTAATAACATTATACTCGGATTATAGAACTTGTCAATAGGATTATATAATATTTCACACAAGTTTCACATAAGGATTGACGTTTGCAGGATTTTGTGGTATACTATATAAGGTTATAAAGATTACAGTCCCGTTTGCAGGGCAGAAAAGAGGTTTCTTCATGCAAACTGAAAAACTATACGATAAAGACGCTTATCTGCGTAATTTTACTGCAACAGTTCTCTCCTGTGAACCGATTGCCGATGCAAAAAAACGTACCGATGATGCCGAATATGCCGTAATTCTCGACCGTACTGCTTTCTTTCCGGAAGGCGGCGGTCAGACTGCCGATACCGGCAATCTCGGGAATGCCGTTGTCTGCGATGTGCAGGAGATCAACGGCGAGATCGTGCATTTCGTAGATGTTCCGCTGCCCGTCGGTGAGGAGCTTGCCGCCGAACTCGACTGGGAAGAACGCTTCCGCAAAATGCAGAATCATACCGGTGAACATCTGATCTCCGGCATCGTACACAATCAATTCGGGCTGGATAATGTCGGCTTTCATCTCGGCACAGACGGCGTGACCGTTGATTTCAGCGGCGTTCTGACTGCTGCCGAACTCGAATTCGTTGAATACATCGCAAACCGCGTGGTCGGACTGAATGTCCCTGTAACGGTCAGCTACCCGACACCGGAAGAATGTGCCGCTATGGAATATCGTTCCAAACTCGACCTGAAAGAGAATATCCGCATCGTGACGATCGAGGGCTGGGATGTCTGTGCCTGCTGTGCGCCGCACGTTGCACATACCGGTGCGGTCGGCGGCATCAAGATCCTCTCCTGCGAAAACTGGAAAGGCGGCATCCGCATCCGGATGCTCTGCGGAATGGATGCGCGTGACGATTATCATAAACGTCTTACCCAGACTGTCCGCATCTCGAATCTGCTCTCCTGCAAACAGCTCGAAGCTGCCGATGCCGTTGAGCGCCTGATGAAACAGTCGCAGGCAGAGCGTGAAGAAACTGCAAAACTGCGCCGTGCGCTTCTGGACAGCAAAATTGCCGCCCTGAATGAAACGGACGGCAATCTGGTCATATTTGATGATATGCTTGATATGAATAATCTGCGCAATCTGGTCAATGCAGGAACAGAACGCTGCGGCGGTGTCTGCGCGGCATTTCAGGGCAATGATACGGACGGCTACCGCTATATCATCGGCAGTAAAAATGTGAAGCTGCGCGCATGGGCAAAAGATTTCAATTCTGCACTCAGCGGCAGAGGCGGCGGCTCTGAGGAAATGATCCAGGGTACTGTTACCGCCAAAGCAGACGATATCCGCGCTTTCCTCGCTGACTAACGAACACCCTGCATAAACGCTTTTCCCCTGCCTGTTTGAAATGCTCAGATAATTTTAATCTGCACGCTCAATAGAACGGGAAGCGGAAATTGCACCGCGCCCTGCGCGGCAGGAAGCAGAAATGGAAGCGGGCACTGCCCACAAAAAAAGTGGCTCCGCTGATGGCGCAGCAGAGCCGATTTCTTGAAGGTTGTAACAATGGATCAGTAAATGCACGTTCGATTGAAACACATTTCCACGTAAGATCTGCAATTCCTTTGCCGCGCCTGACTCGCTGCGCCGGTTTCGCTTCTCTTGACCATAGTATAACGGATACCGCCGCAAAAATCAATAGCAATCCATAATCTGTCAACGAAATCCCCCTGAATTGAGAGGAAGTTGTCACCCTTTTGCAACTTTTCCCGTAAGTTGTAACAAATCTATGATAAACGGGAGGCGTAAGCCTATGATCCACATTTATAAAACCATTGACGGAAAGCTCTGTCAGCTTGAAAATGTCGAGGCAGGATGCTGGATTTCCTGCTATGAGCCGACACAGGATGAGATCCGGACACTCACCGAGACATTCGGTCTGGATACCGGCTTTGTCCGTTCATGTCTGGACGAGGAAGAATCTTCCCGTATCGAACGCGAGGACGGTCAGACACTGATCATCGTTGACACCGCCGTTGCCGAAAAACTTGAAAAAAGCGATACGTTCCAGTTCTATACCGTTCCGCTTGGCATCATCAATACGGCTGACTGCGTGTTCACGATCTCTCTGCGCCGCAATCAGGTTCTCGGCGCAATGGCTGACGGCAAGATATCCAATATCCAGACACAGTTCCGGACACGGTTTATCCTGCAAATCCTCATGCAGATCTCCGCAGGCTTCGTCTTTTACCTCAAACAGATCGACAAGATTTCCTATTCAATGGAACAAGGGCTGAGCGGTGCGATGAAGAATCAGGAGATCGTTCAGCTGATGGGACTGGAGAAATCTCTCGTTTACTTTACCACATCCCTGAAAGCCAATCTCGTCACGATCGAGAAGATCCAGCGCGGCAGAGCGCTTAAACTCTATCCCGAAGATGAAGACCTCATGGATGATGTCGGCATTGAGTTCCGGCAGGCAGTCGAGATGGCGACGATCTACAGCGGTGTTATTTCCGCTATGATGGATGCATTTTCCTATGTCATTGCCAATAATCAGAATACTGTTATGTGGCGCTTGACAGTCATCACCGTTATCATTGAAATTCCGAATATTATCTTCGCATTCTACGGCATCAACACCGATACGCTGCCGCTGAAAAGCAGTTGGGTTTATTCGATCATCATTACGCTGATCCTGACCTCGATCGTAGCATTCTTCCTGCTGCGAAAAAAGAAATTCTGATAAAAACGGACACGCTGCATCTTCACAGCGTGTCCGTTTGGTTTTATTTCGCTTTCGTAATAACCTCAGTGTTCAGCTTTGTGAATACATCATCCAGCTTCAGGCAGCCGAGTTCGCCCTCTTTACGGGAACGAACCGTCACGCCGTTCTCCTTGACCTCATTGTCACCGATGATAAGCATATACGGAATGCGGTCAAAACGTGCATTCTTGATCTTTGTTCCGATGTTTCTGTCCTCGGTATCGACCGTTACACGCATTCCGGCAGCAGTCAGCCTGTCCGCAAATGCCTTTGCGTATGCAGCGTGTTCATCACCGATCGGCAGCAGACGAACCTGCTCCGGTGCAAGCCACAGCGGCAGAACACCAGCATATTTTTCAAGCATATATGCAAGTGTACGCTCAAAGCAGCCGAGCGATGTTCTGTGAATGATATACGGCAGCTTCTTCTGACCGTCCTTATCAATATAGTACATACCGAAACGCTCTGCAAGCAGCATATCGATCTGAATGGTAACAAGCGTATCTTCCTTGCCGAATACGTTCTTGTACTGAACATCGAGCTTCGGACCGTAGAATGCAGCCTCGTCAATACCGACTTCATAATCCAGACCAAGATCATCGAGGATCTTTGCCATTGTCGCCTGCGCAAACTCCCACTGCTCCGCAGTACCCTCATACTTGTTCTTCGGGTTTGCCGGATCCCACTGGGAGAAGCGGAATGTGCAGTCTTCGAGCAGTCCGACCGTATCAAGGAAATACTTTGCCATTTCAAGGCAGAACTGGAATTCTTCTTCGAGCTGATCCGGACGAAGAATGAAATGGCCCTCGGAGATCGTGAACTGACGAACACGGATCAGTCCGTGCATCTCGCCGCTGTCCTCATTGCGGAACAAAGTCGAGGTTTCAGTCAGACGCATCGGCAGTTCCTTGTAGGAACGCTGCTTATTCAGATAAACCTGATACTGGAACGGGCAGGTCATCGGACGGAGTGCAAAGCATTCCTTTTCTTCATCATAAGGATCGCCCATGACGAACATACCGTCCAGATAGTGATCCCAGTGACCGGAGATCTTGTAGAGATCACGCTTTGCGAAAAGCGGTGTCTTGGTAAGCTGACAGCCCTTGGACTGCTCATAGTCCTCAACCCAGCGCTGGAGCAGCTGAATGACTCTTGCGCCCTTCGGCAGCATGATCGGAAGTCCCTGACCGATGTAATCAACCGTTGTGAAATAGCCAAGCTCTCTGCCGATCTTATTGTGATCGCGGTTCTTTGCTTCTTCGAGCATATCAAGATGCTCCTTGAGCTGCTCCTTCTTCGGGAATGCAACACCGTAAACACGGGTAAGCTGCTTGTTATTCTGATCGCCCTTCCAGTATGCACCGGTGCAGGAAGTCAGCTTGAATGCCTTGACAAGACCTGTTGCAAAGAGGTGCGGGCCGACACAGAGATCGGTATATTCGCCCTGCTTGTAGAAGCTGATCGTTTCGCCCTCCGGCAGTTCCTCAATAAGCTGAACCTTATACGATTCGCCGCGCTCCTGCATCAGCTTGATCGCCTCATCTCTCGGCAGTGTGAAGCGTTCAAGGCGCAGATTTTCCTTGACGATCTTCTTCATCTCGGCTTCCAGTGCAGTCAGCGTATCTGCATTGAACGGCTTATCGGTATCGAAATCATAATAGAATCCGCGGTCGATCGCCGGGCCGATCGTCAGCTTGACATCCGGATACAGACGCTTGACCGCCTGTGCAAGGATATGTGCAGCGGTATGATTGAAGATATGTCTGCCTTCCTTATCCTCAAAAGTAAGAAGCTGAACATCCGCATCAGCGGTCATTTCTGCGGTCAGATCGGCAGGCTGACCGTTAACGAGCGCCGCGATATGCTCGCGCTCGATCACACCGGCTTCCTTTGCCGCATCATAGACGGTCACGGGAGCAGCACTCTCAAAGCTGCCGTTTGCAAACGTGATTTTCATAATGAATCCCTCCGTATTGTATTTGGTTCGGATCACGGGCATAAAAATAACCGCACACCGAACAGTCATCACCTGTTCGGGGTACGGGTTTGTCCAAGTATATTATGGTACAAACGCGCACGGTTCCACCCGAGCGTTTCCTCATTCCCATGCTCTTTCGCAGCAGCGGTGGTACCGGAAAAAAGATCATCGGATGCCTTTCAGCGAATCAGCATCCTCTCTGTCAGACGAGCGCTTTTTTTCGACTTGTCCTCTGCTTTCGTATGCGAAAGCCTCTGATTAGTTTTATTATACGCATCTGCATGAAATTTGTCAAGCTGTTTTGCTGCATTTTGATATTTTCGTGATTTTTCACAGATTCCTGCTGTATCATATTCTCACTTTATTATCATATTATGTTCACAAAATATTCAGCATCGTTTCAGTTATCTATTCTATAATAGAAATTGGATAGAAAAAGATGATACAAAGATTCTGTATTTCCGCCATGAAAGGATGAATCGGATGAAAAACAACAAGAAAAACAGAAAAGCACCGGCAGTCATTGCCGTTTCTGCATTGGCGCTGACGCTCTCTGTTCCGGTGGTTGCGGCAGTTGTCAAGGGCGATGTCAACGGGGACGGCAAAGTCAGCATCGCGGATATCGTCATGCTCTGCAAATATCTTGTGACAGACGGCACTGTTACGGACGAATCTGCTGCCGATTATAACGAGGACAGTCAGATCAACGCGGCTGACCTCACAGGCTTGAAACGCGCAGTCATGAATACAGGTCAGCAGACATCATCTGACGGTCTTGTCACCGCTGTCACTTTTTCGGACAGCGCAGTGACGCTGACAAATGCTGACGGCAAACAGATCTCTGCGGAACAGGCTGGAAATATCACTGTCACAGACGGCACGGTCATCACGATCACGCAGCCCTGCGAACTTGATATTGACGGCGAATGTGCAAACGGTCAGATCTGCGTCAATGTTGATAAAACCGCATATCCGGACGGGCAGGTCACGCTGAATCTCCGCGGACTGACGCTCACGAATCAGAAAGATTCTCCGGTCTATGTCGCATCCATTGCAGATGAATGCGTCATAACCGTGAAAAAGGATACCGTCAATACGCTCACGGACGGCAAGGAGTATCAGAACGCAGACGGTGACGCCGGCGTGATCTATTCCTGCGACGATCTCAAATTCAAGGGCAAGGGCACACTCATTATCAACGGTCAATGCGCAGACGGTATTGTATCCAAGGATGATATCAAGATCTGGAACGGCGATATCCAAGTCAATGCGCTTGATGACGGCATCCGCGGCAAGGACTCTGTCCGCATCGGCGATCCGGATGCAAAGGAAGGCTATGACGATCTGAAACTGACCGTCAAAACCGAACAGGGTGACGGTATCAAATCCACAAGCACCACAACTGAGAAAACAGACGGTACAGCAGTCAATCAGGGATTCGTCCGCATCAACGGCGGTACAGTCGATATCGACTCATATCTGGACGGTATTCAGGGTGAACAGTCTGTCGAGATCAACGGCGGTGACATCACGATCAAAACCTATACCGGTTCTTCCTTTACCGGAAGCAGCACCGGCGGTCAGCAGCAGGGCGGCTGGGGCGGCTTCGGCGGCGGCGGCGGTTTCGGCGGAATGAATGACGGAAATCCCAATAAAACCGATGTTTCCGCAAAAGGAATCAAGGCAGTCGGTATCTTCGATGAAGCCGGTACAACATGGCAAAGCGGCGGCGATATCATCGTCACGGGCGGACATATCACAGTCGATTCCTCAGACGATGCGCTCCATTGCGGCGGCAGCATGACGCTGACCGGCGGCATTTTCAATATCGCATCCGCAGATGACGGTTTCCATTCCGATCACGATCTCACGATCGGCACGGAAAATGCCGGAACGTATGACGATGTGCAGATCTATATTTCCAAAGGCTATGAGGGCATCGAGGGTGTCAATATCTATCAGAACAGCGGTACGGTCTATGTCGTTACGACCGATGACGGCTACAATGCGGCAGGCGGCGCGGACAGTTCCGGTCAGGGCGGCGGCAATCCGTGGGGCGGCGGCTTCATGAGCTCAACCTATGGTGAATTATGGCTGCGCGGCGGTCTGGTCGTGGTCAATTCGGCAAACGGCGACCATGACGGATTTGATTCCAACGGACCTATCAATATCTCCGGCGGCTATTATTTCTGCAACGGTCAGGATCCACTGGACAGCGGCGACGGCTATTCGATCACCCAGACCGGCGGCACGTATGTCACCATGACGGCAGGCAATACCAGCCTCGTCACAACTTATACCATTAAAGATGCATCCGGCAATGCCGTTGCAACATTCAAATGGGCTGGCGGTACGGCAGGCATTTCTTCAAAGGATAATTCGACTGCATATTCCGGTACAACGGTTTCCGGCGGTACAGAGATCCTCTCCGACTGCCCATACGGTGTCACGCTCGGCGGTACGGTTTCCGGCGGTACACAGATCACCGCAGCAGCATCGTCCGGCGGAATGGGCGGTCCCGGCGGCAGACGGCGGCCGGATGAGATTCAGCCGGATGAGATATCTCCGGAAGATATGCCGTCTGACGAAATGCAGCCCGATGATATGCCGCCTGACGGAATGCAGCCCGGCGATATGCCGCCTGACGGAATGAAGCCCGGCAATATGCCGCCTGACGGGATGAAGCGCGGCGATATGCCGTCCAATGGAATACAGTCCGGCGGTATCTAACGTAAATTCATTTATAATTATATGAGATGCATCTCTGTACTTTTCCGGAGATGCATCTTTTTTCTGTCCGGCGCATATCATTCTGATAAAGCAGCACTTTACATTGTCGAAAAAATTGATGATGTGTCGAAACATTCGATGTAAGTTTGTCAATCATCTTGGACAATGTTCATGAAGGAATTCGATAGGCGAAAGCCAGCCAAGAGGACGCATGGGAAGGTTATTGGTGCGACTTAAACGCACAGCTAGCTGTGCGTTTAAGTCGGCGCACGAGTAGAATCTGTGGAAAGCATAGAACTTGTTATGATCCTCACGGTGGCTGCGCTCGACTTTGCCATTATGGCGCGGTGTATACGGGTGGATCAGCTTGTGCCGGATTCCCATCTCAGCAAGTGTACGCTCAAACAGCGACTTTCTGCCGGTAGGAATCGCGGAAAACCGGTTTGTGAATTCAAAGCCATTGTCCGTTTGGATACACTCAATCTTGATGCCGCGCCGTTTGAACCATTCCGCGCAGCGCCGTGCAAAGTCCGCGGATGAGTAGGT
>JAZQOZ010000148.1:0-86454 GCA_045628085.1 Oscillospiraceae bacterium
TTTTATGCCTATTTACAGCCTTTTCAGAGTTTCGTTACAAAAGTCAACGATAACCCGAAAAACACCTCAAAATGCACCCTAAATGATTTTCGATTTTTCGCAAAAATCAACGATTACTCCTGCTATCGTTGACTTTTGAGGCATATTTCCGTATTTTCGCCCTATTTTGACTGTTTAGAGCCTCATATAACTCCCTGTTATACTCCCTACCGTTTCTTATTGCCTTCAAAAACTACGTATTATCTGCATTTGGACAGAATAATGCACCCCTACTTCGATTGTATCAAAATAGGGGTGCTAATATGCGATGCGTAGGTAAAGCTGGGATTCAACCTAAAAACAGCGTATTTTCAGCATTTTCTAAACATACTCCAATTATGATACAATCCTTGAAAGTAGACTAATATTTGCACCCGCCCCTTGTTTTTTATTTGGGTTCATGTTATAATATTGTAAAAAGCTATCGTTTCTTTTTCGCTTGAATTTAACAAATGGGGGGTGCAAATATGGGAGATAGAGTTGTAGTAAAAATCCCTGCTAAACCAGAGACGATCAAAATAGCTAAAGTCGGGATCTATTGCAGAGTCAGCTCAACTAAAAGCGAACAGCTTTACAGCATGGCAGCACAAGTATCCCTACTTTATAAACTTGCGCCGCAGATTCCAGGACAAGTTGTGGATATCTATATAGATTTTCATTCCGGAGCAAATGATGATCGGCGGGAATTGAACAGGCTTCTTGAAGATTGCAGGGCTGGCAAGGTGGATACCATTTATACCAAAAGCGTAAGCAGAATGGCACGCAACACTGTTGACTTGTTAAATATTATACGAGAACTTCGTGCGATTAATGTGCGTATTATCTTTGAACTGGAGAATCTGGATACTGCAAATTATGAAACAGAATTTCTGATTACCATAATCGAAGCCTACGCACAGGAAGAAAGCTATAAGCGCAGCGAAAACACACGCTGGGGATTAGAAAAGCGAATAAAAGACGGAACATCCGGATTATATAGAAGAAAGTGCTTCGGCTACACAAAATCCGAGGACGGCGAGCTTGTAATCTGCCCCAAGGAAGCTGTGGTTGTCAAACTCATTTTTGATCTTTACATGGAGGGCAACAGCGTTCTTTCCATCACCAGAATTCTTGAAGAAAAGGGCATTCCCACACCGACCGGCAAAATGAAATGGTCAAATCAAGCGATTGTAAAAATCCTCACAAACGAGAAATACGTTGGAAACGTGCTTCTCGGTAAATCGTATACCGAGGAATTTCCTATAAAGAAGCGTCATGAGAATAGAGGCGACAGAGGCAGTTATCTTGCGGAAGGCACTCATCCCGCCATCATTGCTATGGAACAATTCTTGGCAGTTCAGGCAGAGAAAAAGCGTCGCTCGAATGTGGTTCTTGATGAGTTCGGAGAATATCACAGAGCTGCACAGAGATATTCGATGCGCAAAAGTCAAACAGATGATTTGTCTACGCAAGGTAACGATTCCGACAAGGATGATGAATAGACTAATTTCAAAAATCCTGTGGAGATGATGCTCTCACAGGCTTTGCTCTGCTTATTATTCAACTGCCGCTACTCTCCACAGCCCCATTTTTGTTTGTTACAAAAGTCAACGATAACTCCGAGTAAAATGCACCCTTTTTCGAGTTTCGTTACAAAAATCAACGGTAACTTGGGTAATCGTTGACTTTTGAGGTTAGTCTACTCATTTTCGCCCTGTTTTGACTATTTTTAGGGGTGTATTACTCCCTGTTATACTCCCTACCGTTTCCGATTTCCCTCAAAGACAGCGTATTATCAGCGTTTAGATAGAATAATGCACCCCAACTTCGATTGTATCAAAACTGGGGTGCTAATATGGCGGAGAAAGAGGGATTTGAACCCTCGCGACCCTTTCGAGCCCTACTCCCTTAGCAGGGGAGCCCCTTCACCACTTGGGTATTTCTCCAGCAATGGTGAATGCGATATCCGAATGAATGTGGCGGAGAGGGTGGGATTCGAACCCACGGTGCATTGCTGCATCACCAGTTTTCAAGACTGGCTCCTTAAACCGCTCGGACACCTCTCCGTTCGGATTCAGCTTTTATATTATAGCACATTTTTTTTATTTTGTCAACCCCTAATATAGAAAATATTTGCTTGTTTTTTGTTTTATGATGTGATATAATAGAAATATAATAAACTCATCAAATTCTGAAGCGGTGGTTTACTTTTCAACAAGGAGGAGAAATATGTCAGCAGGGGAGATTCATATTTTATCGCTGGATGAATCACCGTGGGCAGAATGGCTGCGCTGTTCTGAAACACAGCTGTATCATTTATATGAGCCGGAACAGGGAATATTCATCGCAGAAAGTCCGAATGTCATCGAACGTGCAATATCAGCCGGATATATGCCGGAAGCATTCCTGATTGATATAGCATTCTATACAGAACAGGTCAGGCAAATCACGTCACAATTTCCGAAAGTACCTGTCTATCTGGCTGAATCATCCGTTTTGAATTCTCTGACAGGAATTCATCTGACACGGGGTGTATTGTGCGCCATGCGCCGTAAAGCAATAGTTCTTGATGCTGAAGTGCTTTCAGAAAAAAAACGGATCGTCATACTCGAAAATGTAATGAACCCTACAAATCTTGGTGCGATCTTCCGTTCTGCGGCAGCACTCGGTATGGATGCTGTTCTGCTGACATCCGGCTGTACGGATCCGCTGTACCGTCGTGCTGCGCGTGTCAGTATGGGAACGGTGTTCCAGATTCCTTGGGCTTATTTACCTGATGCGCCGACTGCTGCTGATGCGATCTCAATGCTGAAGAATATGGGGTACAGATCTGCGGCTATGGCGCTTTGCGATGATTCTGTTTCGATAGATAACGAGAACGTCAGATCAGCCGATAAACTCGCGATCGTTCTTGGAACAGAAGGAGAGGGGCTTGCATCGGAAACGATCGCAGCCTGTGATTGGACGGTACGCATACCGATGTCACATGGTGTTGATTCACTGAATGTGGCGGCGGCAAGTGCGGTAGCATTTTGGGAAATGAGGAAACGTGATGATAACAGTCAGACAAATTGAAGATAAACAGGAAAAGCCACAAATCGTCCGGTACATATTGGAAGCATTGCCGGAATGGTTTGAAATTGAATCAAGCAGGGAAGCATATATCGCAGATAGTGTTGAACAGCCTGTTTTTGCAGCATACAATGATAATGAACCGATCGGATTTCTCTGTCTGAAAGAAACCGGAGCTGCAACAGTTGAACTTACTGTCATGGGTATACTGAAAACATATCACAGACAAGGCATCGGCAAATTACTTTTTGAAGCAGCAAAGAAACACGCTTCTGATGCCGGATACTTGTTTATGCAGGTCAAAACAGTAAAAATGGGGATGTATCCTGAATATGATGCTACAAACCGCTTTTATCTCGCCTGCGGATTTCAGGAATTTGAGGTCATGCCTTTGTGGGATGAAGCGAATCCCTGTCAGGTATATGTGCAATACCTTCAATAACGAATACATACAGCAACGATATCCCGAAGCTCTTTCATGAACTTCGGGGTATCGTTATATTTTGTAACGAAATAAAATCAGAATAAAATTTGTTTGATAAATGGGATATGCATAAATAGATTCATTCTAAGCAACATACCAAATTATTTGCATTTATTATTATCTGCTTTTTGCTCTTGTAGAAGATAAACATTACAGTTATAGCATACAGCCCTCAAATTGTCAACAAAAAAGCCATAGTATTCAAAATAGAAATACTATGGCTTTTGTTTTTATATCAGTACCAAACAACGGTACTTTTTAGGGTTACGAAGAAAAATCAAGCCTTGCCGACAGAGCCGAACAGCTGCATTTTCTCCTCAACCTTTGCGCAGATCGCATCGAAGCCCGGAGCGAGCAGCTTACGGGGATCGAAGCCCTTGCCCTGCTTATCCTTTCCTGCTTCAACGTAGCCGCGGGTTGCTTCAGCAAAGACCAGCTGGCACTCAGTGTTGACGTTGATCTTGGAAACGCCGAGAGAAATTGCCTTCTTGATCTGATCGTCCGGAATACCGGTACCGCCGTGCAGAACGAGCGGCATATCACCGACAGTCTTGCTGACCTCAGCAAGCGTATCGAAGCTCAGGCCTTCCCAGTTCTCCGGATATACACCGTGAATATTGCCGATTCCGGCTGCAAGGAAGTCTACGCCCAGATCAGCGATCTGCTTGCACTCCTGCGGATCTGCACATTCGCCTCTGCCGATAACACCGTCTTCTTCACCGCCGATTGCACCGACCTCAGCCTCGATGGAAAGACCGAGCTGATGTGCAACGTGAACGAGTTCAGTTGTCTTTGCAACATTCTCCTCGATCGGGAAGTGAGAACCGTCGAACATGATAGAAGTAAAGCCTGCCTTGATGCACTTGTAGCAGCCGTCATAGGTGCCGTGATCGAGATGCAGAGCGACCGGAACAGTGATGCCGAGGGATTCGTCCATAGCCTTGACCATTTCGGTAACGGTCTTAAAACCGCACATATACTTGCCTGCGCCCTCAGAAACACCGAGGATAACAGGGGAGTTGAGTTTCTGCGCAGTCAGCAGAATTGCTTTTGTCCATTCGAGGTTGTTGATGTTGAACTGACCGACAGCATACTTGCCTGCCTTTGCCTTGTTCAGCATATCTTTTGCAGATACCAGCATTGAATATTCCTCCTATGATACAATTATGCCGGATATTCCGGCGCATTCCGGAAAACATACATACGTACATTTTACCATTACATATTATACACGATTCTGATAAAAAAAGCAAGAGTAAAAGCATACAAATCTCGGATAACGTGCAGAATCATCATTGTATGCAGGATTTTCTGTGTATGTTACTGTATAAATCCGTCAGAGTGACCAATACTCCGGACAGAAACTTATCATATATCGCAGGATACCAAAGGAGATCAGCTATGAAACAGGCGATGAAAATGTTAGTGATCCTGCTGCTTGCAGCAGCCGCGGCAAATATCGGACATACCGCAGATACCCTGTCTGAAATTGAAAACAGTGTGATCCGTCTGCACATTCTTGCCGACAGCGATGAAACATCTGCGCAGACTGAGAAATTACTTGTTCGTGATGCACTGTTAAAGAATGCAGATGAATGGATACCGAAGGATGCCGATTTTTCCGCAGGATGCGAGGCAATTCGCTGTCGGCTTGCGGATATTCACAAAACAGCAGTCAAAGCACTGCGGGATGCCGGCTGTCAGGATGCTGTGTCAGTATGTTTTGAGAAAACTGTATTTCCGTCACGGAAATATGGTGAGCTGACACTGCCTGCCGGTGAATATCAGGCGCTTCGCGTTGAGATCGGCAAAGCAGAGGGGCAGAACTGGTGGTGTGTGATGTATCCCGCGATGTGTATTCCGGCATCCGAGCCGCAGTCTCCGGCGGATATCCTCAATGACAGCACTTATGAAATGGCAATGCATCCGGAGAAATATGAAGTTCGTCTGAAATGTGTAGAAACAGCAAGAGCATTTCTGCACTGGCTGCGCAGTGTGCCGGAACAGACGGAAGCCGCCTCTCCGGACAGAGAGACGGCATTCCGCAAGATAGAACAGGATCCTTAACTCAGCAGCCGCAGCCGTTTCCGCCGCAGCCGCAGCCATTGCTGTTTCCGTTGGTGTTGCCGCAGCAGCAGTTGGAGAAAAGCAGAATCAGAATGATGATCCACCACATATTGTTGCAATCGTTACCGCACATAATCAGAACTCCTTATCAAAATCAGAATGCAGACGGAACACCGCGTCCGGATCGCGGTATGCTGTCAGCCGGAAGCGTTTGTTTTCCGCTTCCTAGTTTCATGATATGCAGACGATGAAAAAGTGTGACTGCATTGCAAAGAGTAATTGCGGCATCTGATGCATATAGTATAGCAAATGAAATCGGAGGGATCTAGCTTGCAGAAGGATGCATATACCAAAAAAGCGCGGCAGATTATCGCGCACTCCAAAACTCAGGCAGAGGGACTCGGTCACAGCTTTATCGGAACGGAGCATCTGCTCCTTGCGATGCTTGCAGACGGTAACAATGTCGGTGCTGCGATCCTGCGGACACATCATGTACCGTTTCAGCGTTTTCAGCATGCGGTATTAGAGGAGATCGGCAGGGGAGAGCCCGTGCATCTGACGGATGATGCCTGCACGCCGGCATTCCGGCGGATCCTGCAAAGTGCCGGACGGCAGTCAGGAGAATCAGTCCATTCAGTGCCGCCGATCAGCTCAGAATGCATCCTGAAAGCGATTTTGCAGGATGAACACTGCGGAGCATCGTCTATTCTGCGCACGATGGGAATACCGCTTCATATCCTGCGCAATATCTGCGGTCAGGACGAAACTGCAAATGGAGAAATGCAGGGAAAATATCCGCAATTTGATCAGAAAGCGTGTCCGGTGCTTGCACAGTACGCCAGAAATCTGACTGATCCGATCGCGGCAGAGAGCTTTGATCCGCTGATCGGAAGAGAGCATGAAATGCAGCAGATCATGCAGATCATGCTGCGGCGAAACAAAAATAATCCCGTTCTGATCGGTCAGGCAGGAGTCGGAAAAACGGCGATCATTGAGGGGATCGCACAGCGCATCCTGCATGGCGAAGTACCAGAAAGTATACGAAGCCGTGTGATACTATCGCTTGATCTGACTGCTTTGCTTGCAGGAGCGAAATACCGCGGTGATTTTGAAGAACGCCTGCGCGCCTGTATTGAAGAAACGGTCAGACATCGTGATATCACACTGTTCATAGATGAACTGCACATGATTACCGGAACCGGAGCCGCAGAAGGCGCAATCGACGCCGCAAACATTCTAAAACCGCGCCTAGCAAGAGGAGAGCTTCAAATTATCGGTGCAACAACAGAAGATGAATACCGCAGACAAATTGAAAAAGATGCTGCATTGGCAAGGCGTTTTCAGCCGGTACGGATAGCAGAGCCGTCCACGGCAGAGGCAGCGGAGATGCTTCGCGGACTAAGCAGACACTATGAGAATTTTCATCGTGTTGATATCGAACCGGATGCGATCAAAGCTGCAATTTCATATTCTGTTCGATATCTGCATGACCGTGCGCTGCCCGATAAGGCACTCGATCTATTGGATGAAGCCTGCGCCGCAAAGCGGCTGCAATGGCATCAGAAAGATGATCCGGAACAGTATCCTGCGATCAGCGAAGGGGATATTGCACACATGGTTGCAGTCAAAACCGGTATTCCGGCAGAATCGCTGACGGAATCTGAATCGGAACGGCTGCTGCATCTCGAAGAATCGCTCAGACAGCGTATCATCGGGCAGGACGCGGCAGTAACAGCAGTTTCGCAGGCGATCCGGCGCAGCCGTTCAGGTCTGCGAAGATCCGGAAGACCGATCGGTTCATTTCTGTTTCTCGGTGCGACCGGCATCGGCAAAACCGAACTGGCAAAGTGTATTGCTGATGAATTATTTACAGGCAGTCTGATCCGCATGGACATGAGCGAATATATGGAGAAACATACTGCTTCACGGCTGATCGGCGCACCGCCCGGATATGTCGGCTATGATGAAGGCGGAACGCTTGTTGAACGGGTTCGCCGTGCGCCGTACAGCCTGATCCTGTTTGATGAAATGGAAAAGGCGCATCCAGATGTTCTTTCGCTCCTGCTGCAAATTCTTGAGGATGGAAAACTGACGGACAGCAGCGGAAATCAGGCGGATTTTTCTGAAACAATGCTGATTCTGACATCGAATCTCGGCGCAGAAACATTACAGCAGGGGATCATCGGTTTCGGAGATGCCGCAGAAACAGAAAAACAGCAGGAATCGGCACTTCGTTCCGTCCTAAAGAAAAACATGAAGCCGGAACTTCTGAACAGACTGGATGCAGTCATCGTTTTTCGCCAGCTTACGGATGCAGATTTACTGCAAATTGCGCAGTTACAGCTCCATGATCTTGCTGACAGAGCTGCCGCCTGCGGCGCACAACTGACTTGGACGCAGGAAGCAGAGCAGCTTTTGCTTGCTTCGGCAGATACTGCACACGGAAGTGCGCGGGCGATCCGGACAGCAATGACACAACAAGCAGAGCCGCTGCTTGCAGACAGTATATTGCGTGCTGCAAAGGGAACGCATTGTCTGTGTGTCCGCAACGGAAATCTGACGGTGGAACAGACGATACCGGCAACTTGAAAAGAGAACGGAGAGAATCAGCATCTCTCCGTTCTTTTATGAAAATCGGACAAACAGCTATGCATATACTTTCAAGAGGTGATGTGTATGTTATCGCTGTTTTCGGGTATATTCGGACAAATGACCTTTCTGCTGCTTCATGTAGATCATGCCGCGGCGTTTCCCCCTGCACTGACGCGATCTGAAGAACAGATGCTGCTGGAGCAGTATGCGGACGGTTCTGATGAAGCAAGACAAAAGCTTATCACACATAATTTGCGTCTTGTCGCGCATATCACAAAAAAATTCTATACGCAAGAGAGAGAACAGGAAGAACTGATTTCGATTGGAACACTTGGACTGATGAAAGCTGTATCGACCTTCAAACCGGAAAAAGGCGCACGCTTTGCAACGTATGCCAGCCGATGCATTGAAAATGAAATATTAATGCATTTCAGAGCGAAAAAAAAGACCGCCGGAGAAATATTCTTCGACGATCCGCTGGAATATGACAAAGACGGAAATGCAATGACACTTCTGGATATTATGCCGGACGGCATTGATCTGGAAGAACAAGTTTCACAGTCAATACAAGAAAAACAGCTCTATCATTATTTGCAGACAAAACTCTCTCAGCGTGAATGGGAAGTCATTGTACGGCGATACGGTCTGTTCGGATATCCGGTACAGACACAGCGTGAGGTTGCCGTATCACTGGATATCAGCCGTTCCTATGTATCCCGCATCGAAAAACGTGCGCTGTCAGCCTTGCGCAGTGCGTATGAACAGTCATCCGAACGGACGTTTATTTCCGGTTGATCACGATAACCGCACCTATACAAACAATAAGCAGAACTGCCGCAATAGAACCTATGAAAACGATAGAAGATTTTCTGTCCTGTAAATGTTCATTCACTGAAAAACCGCAAAGGCGCAGAACACGAAGAAACGGACGGTAAAAGAGAAGTGTGATACCTGCATTGATACCGGCTTTCAGCAGATTGAACGGTAAAAAAACAGTACTCAGCATCGGCACGATCTCCTCGCGGCTGACGCCCATATAAAGCGGCGAGATCAGATAATTCCAGAGCAGCATGGATACACTCATTGCTGCCACACCGCAAATAAGACCGATCGCTGCACCATACATATCTCTGCGTTTTTTATAGAGAAAAGATGCAGTGCAGGCAAATGCTGCTGTTGAGAGAATATTCATCACCATTCCGATCAGACCGGTATCACTGAACGGCAGCTCTAACATACCCGCAACAACAGAGCAGCCGAATGCAGCAACCGGTCCGTAAAGGAAACCTGCAAATGTGATAAAAACATCCTTTGGCTCATATTTCAGAAAACTGATAACCGGAATGCGAAGAAGAAGCGCTGAGATAAATCCGATCGCGCTTAATAATGCAAGAACCGTCAGCTTTTTCGTAGACGATACAGAATGAGCCGAAGTGCCGACAGGTGCAGTCTGTTTCATAAAATTACCCTTTCTATGAGAAAAATCCGGCTTAACTGAGAAAAAAAGCGCCCGTGAAACAAGGCGTTTCACGGGCGGATTGTACCAGAATAGTGACGGTCCCGGCCGTCTGTGCTGAGAACAATCTGTTTCTTCCATCCGGACTATACCGTCGGTACCGGAATTTCACCGGTTCAGCCGTATGCACGGTTCGCGGACTATACCGCCGGTGAGGAATTTCACCTCGCCCTGAAACAAATATACGGTAGGAAGCTGCTTATTCAGCGTCGTTTCCATCTGACTCTGCCTCATCAGCAGCAGAATCATGTTCTGAGAAATCCTGCTCAATATCATCGTAATTGAATTCGAGCAGTTCACCGCAGTGCGGGCAGACAATACTGCCTTCTTCCAGCTCACGTTCAGTGAGATTGACGGTTTCATCGCAGCTCGGACAGCTTACCACATAGACCTCTGTGCCATAGTCATCGCTGTCTTCATAGGCAAAATCATCAAAGTCAGACGGAAGGACTCTGCCGATGCGGAAATGACTGTCATCGTCATCGTCATCATCGTCATCCAGATCAAAATCTTCCAAATCATCAAAATCCAGCTCGTCATCGTCATCATCATCGCAGTAAAGATCAGTTTCGACTTCACCGAGATCATGATCGAGCAGATCGCAAAGCTCTGTCAACTCGTCGATCTGAGACTGAAGATCGTCAATATAGACACCCATTTCTTCCATGACCTCTGCCATTTGAAGAATGGCTTTGCCTTCTTTGGTCGAAGTGTCCAGCTCCATGCCGTCCATAAGACCTTTCATATACGCGATTTTTTCGGTCAGCTTCATGATGATTTCCTTCCTTTCACTTCAATGTCCGCCTGAAACGAATATGTCAGCGGACGGATTTCCAGAGAAGAATTATGCGCGCTCCATGTACTCACGGGTACGGGTATCAATACGGATACGGTCACCCTCATTGATGAACAGCGGAACACGAATCTCTGCGCCTGTTTCAACAACAGCCGGCTTTGTAGCGTTTGTCGCTGTGTTGCCCTTTACGCCCGGCTCAGTCGAAGTAATCGCAAGCTCAACAAAGAACGGCGGCTCGATACCGAAAACATTGCCCTTATAGGAAAGAACCTTAACGATCTCTTCCTCTTTGACAAAGTCGAGTGCATCACCGATAACATCCTTGCTGATCGGAACCTGCTCATAGGACTCCATATCCATGAAGTAGAACAGATCGCCGTCGCTGTAGCTGTACTGCATATCCTTGCGCTCAACATAAGCGGTCGGGAATTTTGCAGTCGGGTTGAATGAAGTTTCAACAACAGCACCGGTAATGACATTCTTATACTTTGTGCGGACAAAAGCTGCGCCCTTACCCGGCTTAACGTGCTGGAACTCAACAACCTGAACGACCTGACCGTCCATTTCAAAAGTCATGCCGTTACGAAAATCACCTGCTGAAATCATGTAAATAACCTCCAAGAAAGTGTGAATGAACATACGCATTCCATATAACGTTATTTTACACTATTTTCGTAAATTTGGCAATAGCAAACGGCAAAAAAAGAATCATTGCACAAATCATTTATTGAGTGAAAAATATTTTTTGACATTCTGACGGACTGTTCACCAGTATATCCGTGATTATGTCCTCATATATATAGTTATATCCGGATAGACAGGGGGACTTTATATGCGCAGGATATTCTGTATCGGGACGCTGACCGCCGCGGTGCTGAGCGTGAGCTGCTCCGATGCAGCTATATCAGAAAGGATCTGTGTTCCGCCGGCAAATGCAGATGCTTTGACTGAAATGCTCCTGAATACAGAAACCTATGCACTGTTTCGGCTGAATGATTCGGAGCATTGCGAACCGGATACATGGATCACGGATGCATTGCAGTCACGAATGCTTGCGCGTACTATGCTGCGATCAGTCACATGGAAGCGGACGGGCAGCTATCTGGAAATACAAGCTGACTATGCAAAGCCGCAAGATGTTCTGCGTGAAGAAAAACGAATGCTGTATGATGCTGCACAGATTTGGTGTCAGGAAACGACAGGCGAATCGAACGCAGTACGTATTTTGTTGGCGCATGATCTGCTTTGCCGATGCTGCCGCTATGCAGACGATTCACAAAATACTCACAGCGCAGCAGGAGCGCTGCTCGAACACAGCGCCGCTTGTGACGGATACGCCGAGGCGTTTGCGCTGCTGATGGAATATGCTGAAATCCCCGTGATGATCGTAACAGGGCAGGCCGCAGCTCCGGACGGCAAAACAGAGGATCATGCATGGAATATGGTCAGGCTGTCCGATTGCTGGTATCATATTGACTGCACATGGGACGATACGGATCCGGATACCGTCCCGGCACATACCTATTTTTTGTGCGATGACGCCGCATTCCGGCTGACGCATAAGTGGGATGACAAAAAATATCCGCCTGCACAAGGCGGCGGATACCGGTATGAAGTGATCGTTTCAGAAATGGCGGATCAGATCAGGAAAGACAGCGGCGAATATGCCGGATATAATCCTTCGCAGGATCCAGGTCGGTAAGCTGATAAAGCATCCGGCAGCCGACAGCATCTTCGATCTCTCCGAGAAGATAACTGCCGTTCTGATCTTTCAGCAGATCGACACCGGCAAAATCAAGCGGCATGATTTTTTGGATACGATGTACCAGATCGCGCATATCATCGTCCGGTTCGATCACTTCCGCATGACCGCCGAGCGAGAAATTACTCCGGAAATCGCTGTCAGAAGTGCGCAGAACCGCTGCATAGATATCACTGCCGAGAACATAAATGCGCACATCCCAACCGGTCTGAACCGGTTTCTGCACAAGGAACGGATATGTCGGTTCAGGATGTGCTGCATCATACTGTTTTTTATATTTTTCGAGAGATGCTTTATCCTGAATCCATGCAACGCCTTCTCCGCCGTGACCGTCTGCCGGCTTTGCAACAAGCGGATATGCCAGTTCGGGAAGCGGTTTATGTCTGCTGATCTGCCATGTTTCCGCCATCGGTATGCCGTGATCACAGTGCATTTCGAGGTATGTGAGATATTTGTCATTGGTAATGCCGGTGACATAAGCACTGTTAAAGCAGGGGATATGCAGGATATCCCGCGCCCATATACTATATAAAGCAAAACGACTGCGATTGACAACAAACGCAGCATCGGCATTTTCATCAAACGGTTTCCGCGGATCACCGCCGT
Source organism: Oscillospiraceae bacterium (assembly GCA_045628085.1). Taxonomy (GTDB): domain Bacteria; phylum Bacillota; class Clostridia; order Oscillospirales; family Ruminococcaceae; genus Firm-04. The sequence goes on from JAZQOZ010000148.1 coordinate 12,914, forward strand.
TAACCAGACAGAGCCGGAGAGAAAGTCCCTCCGACTCTGCATACTGACAAAGCTGTTCAATAAACCATCGGTTGCGTGAAGCATCCTCCGGCGTATACATTAAAATGCCTTGTGTGTATTTCATTCTGCATCCTTGATACGGCTGCGGATATGCCACATGATATTTGTAGCAGGATTGATACCGCAGGTATCAATGGTGCTTTGAAGCTGCGGATTGGAATTGACCTCACAGACATAGCGTTCCTCATCATTTTTACCAATGAGAATATCCACGCCGGCAAAGTCAAGGCCGAGTGCCGCAGCTGCGTCAATCGCCAGTTTTTCTTCCAGTGCAGAGATCGGGCGTGAAGTTGCAGTACCGCCCGCACCGATATTCGAGCGAAATTCAACGGGTGAAGCAGAATGACGCTCCATTGCGCAGATCGCCTTGCCGCCGACAACTGTAACGCGGAGATCTTTTCCGCTGCTGTCGCGGATAAATCTCTGGAACAGGCAGTCATGTTCACCGATATGTGTCAGAATACGTGCCGCCTCCGCTTTATCCTTTGCAAGATAGACCTGTGCGCCGAAGCTGCCTTTGTTTTCCTTAATGACAAGCGGCCATCCGAGGATCTTTGCAGCCTGTTCTGCGGAATCCGGATTGCGCTTGCAGCCGGGGAAACAGGTAGGAGCAGGAATCGTATCCGGAATCGGAATGCCTGCAGCCGCAAGTTTCAGTGCGGTTTCCATTTTATCATCGGCAAGTGCGATCGCATCTGCGGTGTTGAACAGATGCAAACCGGAAAGCTCCATTGTTTTTGCAAGCTGAATGTCCTTATCCCAGAACAATACAAAGCTCGGCTTCGGATCTTTCGCCATTGAGCCGACGATCGTCGGGCGCTGATCGGAAGTCCATTTGGAGAAATGCAGACCTGCCTTTTCAGCAGATTCCGCCAGTACGCGATAGAGCGAATTAAACTTTGCAGGGTTGTAGTAGCTGTTGACGATCAGCCATCCGTTATAGATTTCCATAGAAACATCCTCCGTATAACAATTCTCGTTCCAATGACATAATAATGCCTTCCTCTATATTTTACTACATGAAATCAGAATTGTCAATATCTACAGAAAAGAATATACAAAAACAGCCGTGAACAAAATGTCCGCGGCTGTTTCAGAACGTCAGAACAGAAATGATAGAAACAAAAGAATCATGAGAACGATTGCAGATATATTGCCGATTCCGGCAAGCAGACAAGGCTTTGCGACCTGCGGCCGCCTTGCACTGTATTGTTTGCTCAGCCGGAAACCGTGTCCTGGGATGAGTGCAGACATCAGCAGCTCTTTGCGTGTCACCTTTGCGGTTTTATCACGCAGTGCAATCTCAGCCTTCCGGATCGCAATCGGATCCAGAACATAATTACAGTTCACGCAGACCGCTGCCTCGCGGTCAACGATACAGCCGCAGTTTGAGCAGTGGACCTGACCGGTCGTCTGATAGCGATAATCCTGTGTCCGGACAGCCCACCGATTCTTTTGTTCCTGCGGTTCCAGGTCGATGCCGGTGAATTTCCGAACGAATCGCTGGATCTTCGTCACTTTGCTGCTTTCATACTTCTCGCGTCTTGCGCGGACGAGCCGCTGTCCCTGCTGAAGTGCAGTCGGATTTACGACATAGCGGCAGTGAACGCAGACACTTGCATTTTTATAGATCGGCTGACCGCAGTTCCGGCAGAAACAGCGTTCCGGATCGAGCATGACCTCACGGGCAAGCTCTACGAGCGCGTCCTCACTGTCTTCCTGCACAGAACGCATAGTCTGCTGCCGCTGCGGCATCTGTCCGAACAGTTCATTGTCTGTGGCTGTCTGATAGGCAACATCAATGATCTCGGCATCGTCATTGCGGTTCTGTTTTGTCATAGCAAATCACTCCTAAAGGTGTAAATCATGAATTCTCGGCGGCACAGATCAAGTTTTCATTCTTCGTGTAATTCTTCTTTTTCAGACCGTTCAACGATCTCTTCGACCGGTACGGGAATGTAATCCTCATCCGGTTCATCCGTCATAAAGGGCACAATTTTTTCCGCTTCAGTCTCATCGGCAGGCGTTTCACCGTCAGGCGGGACAGCATAAAGGATATCGTTTGTCATATAGTGTTCCGTTTCAGCAGGCAGCCCTTTTTTATGAAGCTGCTCACTGAGGAAATCAGAAAAGAGCGTATAGACCGCCGCAAACAGCGGAACAAACGCGACCATGCCGATAAAGCCGAAAAGTCCGCCGCCGACTGTGATCGCAAACAATGTCCAGAACATCGGAAGTCCGAGGGAATCACCGAGGATCTTCGGGCCGAGGAAATTGCCGTCAAACTGCTGCAAAACAAGAATGAAAATTGCAAACGGAATGACCTTGCTCGGTTCGGAAAGCAGGATCAGAAGACCGCACGGTACAGCACCGATGATCGGGCCGAAGAACGGAATAATATTCGTAACACCGACAACGATCGAAATCAGGGTGATATACGGCATATTCAGAATGGTCATACCGATGAAGCAGAGCAGCCCTATGATCAGGGAATCAAGTGTTTTGCCTGAAAGAAAATGCATGAATTTATAGCTGACGTGCGAGCCGATCTTTAAAAAAGAATGCACATTCTTTTCAGGCAAAATCGCATAAAGCAGTTTACGAGCCTGTGCAATATACTTTTCCTCATTATAAAGCAAATAGATCATCACAATGATGCCGAGCAGGAAATTCGTAACCCATTTGAAAACGGAAAACGCACCGGAAGTCAGAAGTGAGATCAGATCGGCGCCGCCGCTTGCGATACTGTCAAGTTTCGGTTCAAACTGATCGGCAAGATTATTGGCGGAATTGAGTGCGGTATTCCAGAAATCCGTAAGCATGGAATAGATCTGCGGCTGATCATCCTTGAATGTTTCAATATGAGCATTGATCCATTTGGAAGTATTTGTCAGGTAATCCGGCAGGTTGACGAGCAGATTTTTGATACTGGATACCAATTCCGGCACGATCGAAGCGATCAGTCCGACAATCGCCGCAAGCAAAATCAGAACCGTGCAGGAAACAGACAGCGCACGTTTCAGACGCGGATGCGGTGCTTTTTTATCGGTAAGCTTTGCGAGTACCTTCTCAAACCAGCTTTGAAGCGGATTCATCAAATATGCCAGAACCAGTCCGATCAGGATCGGCGCAAGTACCGAAATGACCTTACGGAATATTTCTACCAGCGATGTCCAGCGCCATACCGCAATGCCGATCAGAAGACAGATCGAAAATACCCAGACTGCGGTTTTGACAAAACTGCGCTGACGTTCGTCCATTTGAACTTTCATAATGTCGTATCGTCCTTTCATTAAAATGTCGGATATATTCAGTTACTATTATACATGATAAAAGGAAAAAAATAAAGTGCTTTCAAAAAAAATTAAGAATATGACCGAAACAGAACCCGCAAAATGCACAAAATGCGCGAACAGATGTTTGATTACAGGGTAAATATGAAAAATATCGAAAAAATTTCTGTAAAGACTTTTCAATTCCGGAGATTTGTGTTATAATATCTTTGTATTGCCGGAAGTATACCCGCAGAACGATGCTGTTTCGGAACTGGGGCTGAATTAATCCGGTTCGATCATCATGAAAGGAATGGAGACCGGAAAAAACCATGCAAAGCATGACGCAACTCAAACAAGCCGCATTGACGCGGTATCTGACAGCCAAAGGACTGAATCCGCCGCAGCAGGAAGCTGTCCGGACAGTTCTCGGACCGGTCAGCGTTCTGGCAGGTGCAGGCAGCGGAAAGACAACTGCGATCGTCAATCGGATCGCATTTATGATGCGTTTCGGAAATGCCTATGACGGAGATGTTCCGCCGTTCAGTGCCGAGGATGAAGAATATCTGCGGCAAACAGCAGAAGGCACAGCCGCACTCGATGAACAGCGATTAACTGAAATTCTGGGATACGCTCCGATTCCGGGCTGGCGCATCCTTGCCATTACATTTACGAATAAAGCAGCGGCGGAACTAAAAGCAAGACTGGAAACCATGCTCGGTACATCCGCAGCGGATGTCTGGGCGGCAACATTTCACAGCGCCTGTGTCCGCATCCTGCGGCAGCATATCGACCGCCTCGGCTATTCCTCTGATTTTACGATCTATGATGCGGATGATTCACAGCGCGTGATAAAAGAACTGCTGAAAGAACCTGCATTGCAGGATCGCAGCAGAGGCGTTTCACTGGAAAAGGCATTTCCGCCGAAAGCAGTCGCCTATGAGATCAGCCGTGCAAAGGACAGACTCCTGACACCGGATGAAATGATGCAGGAAGCAGACGGGGATTTCCGGCTCAGCAAGATCGCACAGATCTATGCAGCATATCAGGAACGGCTTCTCCGTTCTAACGCCGTGGATTTCGACGATATCATCATGCTGACAGTGCAGTTATTCCGCACACAGCCTGATGTTCTGGAAAAGTATCAGAATCGCTGCCGGTATCTGCTCGTGGACGAGTATCAGGACACAAACCCTGCGCAGTATGAGCTGATCCGCCTGCTTGCCGATAAGCATCATAATCTCTGCGTTGTCGGTGACGATGATCAGAGCATCTATAAATTTCGCGGCGCAACGATCGAAAATATCCTGTCTTTTGAAACACAGTTCCCGGATTGCAGAGTGATCCGTCTGGAACAGAATTACCGCTCGACCAAGCAGATATTAAAAGCGGCAAATTCAGTGATCCGGAACAATCAGGGCAGAAAGGATAAAACACTCTGGACTGACCTTGCAGAAGGCGATAAGGTCTGCTGGCATCGTGCAGGCGATCAGAATGCCGAAGCCCGTTTTGTAGCAGATACTGTTCTGGAAGGCATCCGGCAGGGCGGTCTGTATCAGAATTACGCAGTGCTTTACCGGAACCATGCACTTTCCAATACGCTGGAACGTCAGCTTGCACAGGCAGGCATTCCGTATCGCATTTACGGCGGACTCCGTTTCTTTGACCGCAAAGAGATCAAGGATATCATCTCATATATGTGCGTTGTCAATAATCCATACGATATCCTGCGCTTTACACGCATCATCAACGAGCCGAAACGCGGCATCGGTGCGCAGACACTTTCCGATATCACACAGATATCGGTCGATCTCGGAATATCGCCGCTTGAGGTGCTGCGGACAGCAGACAGCTATCCTGCGATTTCCAGACGCGCAAAACAGCTTCAGGAAGCTGCCGATGTCTTTGACCGTCTGCGTGAAGCTGCCGATACACAGCCGCTTGACGATTTTTATGATACGTTGCTGACCGTTTCCGGATATATGGAGATGCTCCGTGCAGAGGGCGAGGAAGGCGAAAACCGGATCGAGAATATCAAGGAACTGAAATCCACGATCCTCAGCTACATCAGTACAGCCGAAAACACCGGTGACGAGCCGACATTAAGCGGATTTCTCGAAGAAATCTCTCTGTATACGGATCAGGATCGTGCCGATGAGTCGCAGGATGCAATGACGCTTATGACGATCCATGCAGCAAAGGGACTTGAATTTGAAAATGTATTCCTGATCGGTCTGGAGGAAGGCATTTTTCCGGGCAGACGCAGTATGGACAGTCCGGAGGAGATCGAGGAAGAACGCCGGCTTGCGTATGTTGCGATCACACGCGCAAAGAAGCGTTTATTCATTACGACAACATCATTCCGGATGCTTTACGGACAGACTGCATCCAATACCGCATCGCGTTTTTTGAAGGAAATGGATCCGGATGTGATCGAAAAGGATGAACCGGCGCGTCCGGCTGCATCGTCAGTCAGAAACGCAGGCAGCAAACCGCAGACACAGACAGATGCTTTTTTCAAATATCCCGAGAAACACAGTGAATCATCGTCTGATCTTGATTTTACTGCGGGTGACCGCGTCAAGAGTTTTATTCACGGTGAAGGTACCGTTCTGCAGGTTACTCCGATGGGCGGCGATATCCTGTTGGAAATTGCCTTTGACCGCGTAGGAACTAAAAAAATCATGGCAAAATATGCCCGAATCCGAAAGGTGTCATCATGAGTACAAATACTAGAAAAACAGCCGCGTATAACAACGGGCAGGCAGCAGCCGGTTCCGGCGATCAGATCCGGAATACATGGGAAACTGTAAAAGAAGCACTCCGTACGAAGAACGGTCATTATTTCATTTTGGCAGTTCAGTTTCTGCTTTCTTTTGTTTCCGTGCTGTACCTGAAGGGCATTGTCCAGCTGGCATTCTACAGTATGTTCTACCGGTTGGATATTCCGGAAGAAACTCACGTGAAATACTGTATTCTTGTTTCGCTGACCTGCTTATTTTTCGGCGCAGTGATGCTGTTTACCAAACGGCAGATCATAACACGTATCTGTATTATGGCTTCGATGCCGTTCTATTTGCCGATCATTGTGTTCAATTACAAGCATCTTGTTCTGCTGATCCCGCTTGGCATTTTGGTTGTTGTCACATATCTTGCAAGCGGCACAAAAGAAGGCCCGAAAACGATCCTCGGTGCGCTGTTCCTGATGCTGTATGTACTCGGCTTTTTCGTCTTTATGACTGTGCAGAATATTCTTCAGCCTGCAACAGAGGAAACAGTGATCGAACGCGGCGTAACTCCCGGCGGTTCCTATCGCTATTCGATCGTTCAGGTTCTCGATCAGGGCGACGGCAATACCTATGTTGCGATCGAACCGAACGATGCCGATATCGAATATTCAAACTGCAAATGGTTTTCAAAAGGTTTCCGTCAGGAGATCTATCGTGAGCGTCCGCTGAAAGCAGGTTTCCATGCAGAGTGGACGACGCAGACTCGCGCAGAGATCACAAAGGAACTGATCACCAAGAATCCGAGTACAGTCTTTGTACTCGATGCAGAGCAGATGAAACTGCTTGGATTGAATGTCGGCTTCGCTGAGGAATATGAGATCTCAGAACTGTCACGCAGTCAGCGCCATAAGCTCGGCTACGGTTCCAACGATGATGCGCTGGATTCGCGTCTTGCAGGTCTGCTCCATATCACTTTGATGGATCCGGATTATGTTGTCACGCTCGATTTTGATAAAATGGTTGAGCTTGGATTAGCACCGACTTATGAACAGCGTCTGTCCCGCATGACGGATGAACAGCTTGCAATTCTCGGTGTTCCGGAGGAAAATGAAGTTCTGAAAGTCGGCAGAAAGGTCGTATTCCGCGAATATGTCGCTGTTCTGGAACGCCGTTTCGGTAAAGAAAACCGCGATATGGATGCATTCCTCGAATCCAATGAACAGCCGGAGGTCCATCCGGAGGGCGTTGAAATTCCGGTAAAGGAAACAACGACCGTTACGACCGTTACCACGACCGGAACAACGACCACCGAAACCACAACCGCAACAACCGCAGCCCAGATCTTCTGGTAATACAAATCGCACCGGAAATGAAGCAGTGAAAACATCAGGGGGAAACATCACCATATACAGCCGGAACGGATGAAAAGGGAATCATCCGCCGGAGTCTGCAATGCGGAGAGAGAACCGCCGCAGACTTCAAACAACATACCGGCTGCTGATGTTTGCCGATTCCGGAGAATTGTTCTCCGGCGGAAATACCCGTAATATTTCAATGTAAACGGAGGATTTGAACCATGAATTACTATCTTGGCGTTGACATCGGTACCAGCGGTACCAAAACCGTTCTGTTTGACGTAAAAGGCACGGTGATCGCTTCTGCAACTGAAGAATATCCGCTTTATCAGCCGCAAAACGGCTATGCAGAGCAGGATCCGCAGGACTGGGCAAATGCTGTTCTGCACACTATGGCAGCCGTTCTTGCAAAAAGCGGCGCAGATAAGAATGATGTCAAGGGTATCGGCCTTTCCGGTCAGATGCACGGTCTTGTCATGCTTGACAAAGACAACAACGTGATCCGCAAGTCGATCATCTGGTGTGACCAGAGAACTGCAAAGGAATGCGAGGAGATCACCGAAAAAGTCGGCGCTGAGCGTCTGATCGAGATCACCGCAAACCCTGCACTGACTGGCTTTACGGCATCTAAGATTCTCTGGGTTCGCAACAATGAGCCGGAGAACTATGCAAAATGCGCACATATTCTGCTGCCGAAAGATTATATCCGCTTTATTCTGACCGGAGAGTATGCAACTGAGGTCTCAGATGCATCCGGTATGCAGCTGCTCGATATTCCGAACCGCTGCTGGTCGGATGAAGTACTTGAAAAACTCGATATCGACAAGAATATGCTTGCAAAGGTCTATGAATCACCGGAAATCACCGGTACTTTGACCGAAGAAGCCGCAAAGCAGACCGGTCTTGCTGCCGGAACACCGGTTGTCGGCGGAGCAGGCGACAATGCTGCTGCTGCGATCGGTACAGGCGTTGCTTCTGACGGCAAGGCATTCACAACGATCGGTACAAGCGGTGTTGTCTTTGCACACAGTTCGAAGATCTCGATTGATCCGAAGGGCAGAGTGCATACGTTCTGCTGTGCTGTTCCGGGCTGCTGGCACGTTATGGGCGTAACACAGGGTGCTGGTCTTTCACTGAAATGGTTCCGCGACAACTTCTGCGATGCTGAAAAGCAGACCGCAAAAGGTATGGGCGTGGATGAATATTACCTGATGGACAAAGAAGCAGAACAGTCTCCGATCGGTGCAAACCGTCTGCTGTATCTGCCGTATCTGATGGGTGAGCGTACCCCGCATCTGGATGCAAATGCCCGCGGCGTATTCTTCGGACTTTCTGCAATGCATCAGAAACGTGATCTGCTCCGCGCTGTCATGGAAGGCGTTACGTATTCGCTCCGCGACTGCCTTGAGGTGTTCCGCGAGATGAATATTACCGTAGATGATATGATGGCTTGCGGCGGCGGCGGTTCTTCTCCGCTGTGGAGACAGATGCTTGCCGATCTGTTCAACTGCCCGATCCAGACAACAAAATCCAAGGAAGGCCCTGCACTCGGCGTTGCAATTCTGGCAATGGTCGGAACAGGCGCTTATGCAAGCGTTCCGGAGGCTTGTACAGCGATCATCGGCACGGATAAGACCTGCGCTCCGCAGACAGATGCCGTTCCGGTCTATGAAAATTATTATCAGCTCTACCGCAAGATCTATCCTGCACTGAAAGATCAGTACGCAGAACTTGCCGGACTTTAATTACTGAATGGATGACGCGCCGGAAGTCCGTTTTTTCCGGCGCGGCGCATCCATATTTATTCACAGCACAGCATTATCAAATATACGGAGGCAAAATATGCGAGAGGCAACAGTAACACGGAATACCAGAGAAACGCAGATCACGGTCAGCGTCAGACTGGACGGCAAAGGTGAAAGTGATATCTCAACCGGCATCGGTTTCTTTGACCATATGCTGACAGCCCTTTCACGGCACAGCGGTATCAGTATGCAGATCCACACAAACGGTGATCTGGATGTTGACGGACACCATACTGTTGAGGATACCGGCATTGTGCTTGGGCAGGCACTCGGACAGGCACTTGGCGACAAGTCCGGCATCGCACGCTACGGCAGTGCATATATCCCGATGGATGAAGCACTATCATTCTGCGCACTTGACCTCTCCAATCGCCCGTATGTTGTTTTCCGCGGTTCATTCACAAACCAGATGATCGGACAGTATGATGCCTGCCTGACAGAGGAGTTTTTCCGCGCATTGGCTGTCAATGCCGGTATCACCCTGCATTTGGATATGTGCTATGGCAGCAACGATCATCATAAATGTGAAGCACTGTTCAAGGCATTCGCACACGCTCTGAAAGCGGCAGTGCGCTTCAATGAGGACGGCACTGTACTTTCAACAAAGGGGGTTCTGGCATGATCGCTGTCATTGATTACGGTGCAGGCAATCTTTTTTCTGTCTGCAATGCACTGCGTTATCTTGATATCGCACATGAGATCACGAAAGATGCAGATACGATCAATCGTGCTGATGCGGTCATTCTGCCGGGAGTCGGCGCTTTTCCGGCGGCTATGACATCACTTCGTCAGACCGGTTTGATCGGTACGATCAGAGAGAATGCGGCAAAAAAGCCGCTGCTCGGCATCTGTCTGGGAATGCAGATGCTCTTTGACCGTTCCGATGAGAACGGCGACTGTGAAGGGCTTGGAATGATCTCCGGATCTGTTCAGCGTATTCCTTCAAAGCGCGTTATCATACCGCACATGGGATGGAACGAGCTGGTCGTTACACAGGAATCCGATATTCTAAAGAATATCGAAAAACCTGTATTTACGTATTTTGTCCATTCTTATCAGGCTTTCTGCGACGATCGGAATATCATTGCATACTGCGATTATGACGGAAAGATTCCGGCACTTGTTACGGACGGTAAATATGTGTTCGGAGCGCAGTTTCATCCGGAAAAATCCGGTGAAAAAGGTTTGCAGATGCTTCGTAATTTTGAGGAGATGACAAAATGATTATATTTCCGGCGATCGACATTATCGGGGGACAATGTGTCCGTCTGGTAAAAGGGGACTACGCGACTGCATCAAAGGTCGCAGATGATCCGCTTGAAACTGCGAAAAAATTTGAAGCCGCCGGCGCTGAATGGATCCACATGGTCGATCTGGACGGCGCAAAGGCAGGCTATCCGGTCAATACGGAGATATATAAGAATATAGCTGAAAATACGAATCTCAAGGTTGAAGTCGGCGGCGGTATCCGGACGCTTGATACGATTCAGGCATATCTGGATCTCGGCATTGCGCGTGTCATTCTCGGATCTGTTGCACTGAAAAATCCGCAGCTTGTTGCGGATGCTGTCGCAAAATTCGGCGCAGACAAAATCGTTGTCGGGATCGATGCGAAAAACGAAATGGTTGCCGCAGAGGGATGGCTCGAAACCAGCGAGGTACATTATATTGATCTTGCGAAAGCAATGATCCAAGCGGGTGTACGCACTTTCATTTTTACGGATATTTCAAAGGACGGAACGCTCTCCGGTGTCAATGCAGAACAGCTTCGCAAGCTGCGTGACGCAACTGACGGGCAGTGCAATATCGTTGCATCCGGCGGTGTTCATACGATTGAAGATATTATCGTATGCCGCGATCTCGGTCTGTACGGAACGATCGCAGGAAAGTCGCTCTATCAGGGTACACTTGATCTTGCAGAGGCGATCCGCATTTCTGAGCCGGTGTGTTATCGTTCCATGCAGCCGGATGATTTCACAGATTTGTATGCGCTTTGGACTGCCTGCGGAAACGGCCTGAATAATCTGGACGATTCTGCGGAAGGCATTGCAAAATATCTTTGCCGGAATCCGAATACTTCTTTTGTTGCAGAAGAAAACGGAAAGCTCGTCGGAGCGGTGCTTGCCGGTCATGACGGCAGACGCGGATACATTCAGCACATATCTGTTTATGAATCATGCAGACGGCGCGGCATTGGCGGCAAACTCGTAAAAATGTGCATGGATGCAATGCGCAAAGAGGGGATTCATAAGGTCGCGCTTGTTGCATTCAAACAGAATGCGGTCGGCAATGCTTTCTGGGAACAGCAGGGATTTGCTGTGCGTGATGATCTGAATTACCGGAATCTTGCACTGGCGGATATGATTCGTTTCGATCCGGAATACAAATAAAGGAGAGCAGTATGCTTGCAAAAAGAATCATTCCGTGTCTGGATGTCCGGCACGGAAAGGTCGTCAAAGGCGTAAATTTTGAGGGCGTAAAAGATGTCGGCGATCCGGTTGCCTGTGCAGCGGAATATAACCGGCAGGGCGCTGATGAGATCGTTTTTTATGATATTGTTGCATCTCACGAGGGACGCGGTACTATTCTGGATGTTGTCCGTGAGACTGCTAAGCGCGTGTTTGTCCCGCTGACAGTCGGCGGCGGCATTTCCTCGGTTGACGATATGCGTGAAACACTGCGCGCCGGTGCGGACAAAATCAGCATCAATTCATCTGCCGTAAAGAATCCGAAACTGATTTCCGAAGGTGCAGAGATATTCGGTTCACAATGTATTGTTGTCGGCATTGATGCGAAACGAAACGGCAAAGGCGGCTATTCAGTCTTTGCGAACGGCGGCAGAATTGATATGCAGGTCGATCTGCTCGAATGGGTACAGGAAGTTGAACGGCGCGGAGCAGGGGAGATCTGTCTGAATTCGATCGACACGGACGGTGTACGCGGCGGATTTGATCTGGAAATGCTCAAAGATGTCTGTGCGCGTGTACGGATCCCGGTCATTGCATCGGGCGGTGCAGGAAAACTCAGTGATTTTGCAACCGTTTTTGAACAGACGGATGCAACGGCGGCACTTGCTGCATCCCTGTTCCATTTCGGTGAACTGACGATCCCGCAGGTCAAGGATGACTGCCGAAGCAAGGGCATTCTGATGCGGTAAGCCGCGCTGTGACTATTTTGCAGGAAGGCGTACAAATGAACCGAATCTCGATCTGTCATGCCGCATACTGGTATTGGCTGCATTTACCGCAGGATACACCGCGATATATGGCGTGGGGCATACCCGCATCCGGCAAATGATAATGAACATTGTAACCGCGTGGCGGTTTCAGATAAAGGAGAAATGAAAAATGACTTTATACGAGGAACTTCAGCGCAGAGGATTGATTGCGCAGACCACAGATGAAAAGGAGATCGCTGATCTTATCAACAACGGAAAAGCGACATTTTATATCGGATTCGATCCGACTGCCGATTCCCTGCACGTTGGTCACTTCATGGCACTTTGCCTGATGAAGCGGATGCAGATGGCAGGCAATAAGCCGATCGCACTTGTCGGCGGCGGTACGGGCATGATCGGTGATCCTTCCGGCAAAACAGATATGCGCAAAATGCTGACACCTGAGACGATCCAGCATAACTGCGACTGCTTCAAAAAGCAGATGAGCCGCTTCATCGACTTCTCCGACGGCAAGGCACAAATGGTCAATAACGGCGACTGGCTGCTGAAACTGAATTATGTTGATGTACTGCGCGAAGTCGGCGCTTGCTTCTCGGTCAATAAGATGCTTTCGTTTGAATGCTACAAACAGCGCTGGGAACGCGGTCTGACCTTCCTTGAATTCAACTACATGATCATGCAGAGCTATGATTTCTACAAGCTCTATCAGGATTACGGCTGCAATATACAGTTCGGCGGCGACGACCAGTGGGCAAATATGCTCGGCGGTACGGAATTGATCCGCAAAAAACTCGGCAAAGACGCTTACGCTATGACCATTACGCTTCTGCTCAATTCCGAGGGCAAGAAAATGGGAAAGACCGAAAAGGGCGCAGTATGGCTCGATGCCGAAAAGACTTCTCCGTATGATTTCTTCCAATACTGGAGAAATGTCGGCGATGCCGATGTCATCAAATGTCTGAAAATGCTGACTTTCCTGCCGATCGAGGAGATCGAGGAAATGGAACAGCATCTCGACAGCGGCGCAGCATACAACAATGCCAAAGAGATCCTTGCATACGAACTGACCGCTTTGGTTCACGGCGAAGAAGAAGCTGCAAAACAGCGTGACGCAGCGCGTGCGATCTTTGCAGGCGGCGGTGTTTCCGCTGATATGCCGACAACAACACTCACAGCCGATGACCTGACAGACGGTCAGATCGGTCTTCTGACGATTCTCGTCAAGACCAAACTCTGCCCCTCTATTTCTGAGGCACGCAGACTTGTTCAGCAGGGCGGTATCACTGTCAACGATGAGAAAGTGACTGAGCCGAAGACACAGTACACTCTGGCAGATGATCTCATCATCAAAAAGGGTAAAAAAGTGTTCCATAAGGTTACAAAGGCATAAGCCCAGCCATTTTTTCATATCGACAAAATTAGCCCGCGAAAACAAGACTTACAGAATATAATCAACCGATCAGGGAGGATTCAAGTCATGCAGGACGGAGTTGCAAAGCAGCTTTCACAGGTTTACGACAACTGCGCGAAATGTGATGAAAAAGGATATCATGTCGGCGTACAAGGAAAATCCATGCAGGATTACCTGCGCTTTACGATGCTGAAATTCTATGTGTATCTGAGCAGCAGCAACGGAAATATCTCAATGGCGGAAATTGCTTATCTGAATGATGCACTCGGCTATTCAATGTCGGCAGATCAGATCGACCGATTCAATGTCAGCAGCAAGATCACGAAATACAGTCTGAAGGACAGCATGATCACGATGATGATGCCGTTCCTGAAAATGGATCTGGAAACATCTCCGTTCGGACCGATGAGCCTGACATTCATTGAATTCATCAATCAGGCAGGTCTTGAATTCATGACCGTTGACAACGGCAGAACAGATCCGTTTGTTATGCGTGATCTCAGTGCGCTTGTGCTTGCAATGCGAAATTTCCGTATGGAATACATCACAAACTGGGAAAATATGATCCGTGAGCAGAAACGCCGCGAGGAAATGGCAAACCGTCCGCCGTATATTCCGGGCGGAAGCGGCAATTCTCCGTGGGGCGCACCGCCGGTGCCGTCCGCTCCGAATGCAGCCAATACCGGCAGTAACAATAATCAGCCGCAGAACAACAACGTTGCAACGGCAAATCCGTTCCAGCAGAAAAATCAGCAGGATCAGCAGCAGGCACAGCAGCCGGCTAAGGAAGAAAAGCCGCTGACGCTGGAGGAACAGCTTGCAAAGCTGGAGGAGCTGACCGGATTGCAGGCGGTCAAGCAGGATCTGAACAGCCTCATAAACCTGATCCGTGTGCGCAAAATGCGTGAGGACAGAGGTATGCCGCAGTCTGCAATGTCGCTGCACATGGCGTTTCTCGGCAATCCCGGTACGGGCAAAACAACGGTTGCTCGTATTCTTGCAGGTATCTATCAGTCGCTCGGTGTATTGTCAAAAGGTCAGCTTGTCGAAGTTGACCGTTCAGGATTGGTTTCCGGTTATGTCGGACAGACCGCGATCAAGACAAAAGAGGTCATTGACTCCGCAATGGGCGGCGTACTGTTCATTGACGAAGCCTATGCACTGACTGCTAATACCGGAAAAGGCGATTTCGGTCAGGAAGCTGTTAATACGCTCCTGAAAGCAATGGAAGATAACCGTGATGATCTGATCGTGATCGTTGCCGGATATTCCGATCTGATGATGGAATTCCTTGACAGTAACCCCGGACTGCGTTCACGCTTCAACAAGATCATTACATTTGAGGATTATATGCCGGACGAGCTGCTCGATATTTTCAAGAGTACCTGCACCAAATCCGGAATGCAGATCACGAAAGAAGCAGAGGATTTCGTACTGCAATACTTTATCGAACGCTGCGGCAAGAATCTGAAAACCTTTGCAAATGCGCGTGACATCCGCAATTTCTATGAGAAAGCGATCACGAATCAGGCGAATCGACTGGCAGCGATCGAATCTCCGACCAACGGTCAGCTTACGACACTGACGATCGACGATGTCACAGGTATCGAACTGAACTGATACAGTAAACCCGATAAACTCAGTAAACCCGGTTTACTGAATAATAGAAAGGATCAGAATTATGGTAGTTATTACAATGGAAAACGGCAAGCAGATGAAATTCAAGCTGCGCCCCGACTGCGCACCGATCTCCTGCGAAAACTTTGAAAAGCTCGTAAAGCAGGGATTCTATGACGGTCTGTGCTTTCACAGAGTCATTTCCGGCTTTATGATTCAGGGCGGCTGCCCGGACGGAACCGGCATGGGCGGCCCCGGCTGGAATATCAAAGGCGAATTCCTTGCAAACGGTGTGAACAATCCGCTGAAACATACACGCGGCGTTCTTTCGATGGCACGCGCAGGACATCCGGACAGCGCCGGTTCGCAGTTCTTCATTATGCACGCAGATGCGCCGTATCTGGACGGTAATTATGCCGCATTCGGTGAGATCGTCGAAGGACTGGATGTTGTTGACGAGATCGCAGCCGTCCGCACAAATCCGATGGATCATCCGCTTCAGCCGCAGATCATGAAAAAGGTTGAGATCATTCCTGACTAAAAGAGTACCGCCTGATCGACTGAGATCGGGCGGTAATTCATTTTTAGAGCATTTAAGTTATCATAATGACAAAGCTGTCAGACAGCCCCCTCTATATATGAAGTACCGATTCATGCAAATCGGTCACATATTTCTGATATAAAACGAAAAACGCCGTCCAAAACCGGACGGCGTATATCGTATCTGCAATTACTTCTGCTTTTTCTTGCTTTCGCACTGCTGATTTGCAATGCCGCAGCTTGTCTTGCAGGCAGACTGGCAGGAAGTCTGGCATTCGCCGCAGCCGCCGTTCTTTGCGCTCTCGCAAAGGCTGCGAGTTTCAATGGTCTGGATATGACGCATGATAAGTCCCTCCTTCAACGGAATGTCTGCGGAATATCCGCAGCGTGAGAGTGCGCAAGGCACATTTACTCCTAAACATTATAACATATAATGCCGAAAAATGCAATAGGAAAAGGCGAAAAAATCAACAGTATCGTAACAAAACCGAAAAATGAATGCGAACTGTGTCAGTTTATCCCATATTCTGAAAGAAATGCAGCAGGGGACACTGCCGAGCATCAACAGTATCTCAACACAGAAAAGACACGGACACCGTCCGCGACAGCATAATTTGCCGAAGAAATGTATCTGAAAACCGCAAACCGCAAACTTTCTAAAAAAAAACGAGATACAATCAAAAAATGACTTGCTTTTTCTTAAGAAATATGGTAAAATAATAGAGTTTGGAACACGTATCGAAATGCGTGACAGAAAGCACAGAAAGGAAGAAAACACATGAAGGTTGCAAATATGCTCGGAGAGCGATTCAAGAATGCGCCGAAAGACTGTGTGATCGAAAGCCATGCGCTGATGATGCGCGGCGGCTATATGAAATACATGGCAAACGGCATTTTTTCGCTCTATACACCTGCCAAGCGCATTATGCGCAAAATCGAACAGATCATCCGTGAAGAAATGGATGCTGTTGACGGTCAGGAAGTTATGTTCCCGGTCGCAATGCCGGCATCGCTCTGGGAAGAATCCGGCAGATACACCAGTATCGGCAGTGAAATGGCACGATGGAAGGATCGTTCCGGTAATCCGATGGTTCTCGGTATGACACATGAGGAAGCGGCTGTCCATCTTGCAAGAGATACCGCACAGTCCTATGCAGATTTCCCGTTCATGATCTACCAGATCCAGACAAAGTTCCGTGATGAACCGCGTGCAAGAGGCGGTCTGATCCGCGTTCGTGAGTTCACAATGAAGGATGCTTATTCCTTCCACACCTCACAGGCTGATCTGGAGCGTTATTATGCGCGTGTATATGATGCATATAACCGTATTTTTGAACGCTGCGGATGCAAAAAGTTTATTTCTGTCCAGTCGGATTCCGGCATGATGGGCGGCAGTATTTCACACGAATTCATGCTTTTAACTGAAGTCGGTGAAGATACGCTTGCGATCTGTGACTGCGGCTATCGTGCAAATATGGAAGCGGCTGTTGTGAATGTGACCAATGAACCGGGTGAGATCGAAACGCTGACAAAGGTTTCCACACCGGATATCAAGACGATCGAAGATCTCAAGAACTTCCTGCATACCGATGAGAAGAAGTTTGCAAAAGCAGTTGTATATCAGAAAAATGACGATGACAGCTTTGTTATCGCATTTATTCGCGGTGATCTTGAAGTCAATGAAACCAAACTGCGTAATTATCTCGGTTATGAGATCCATCCGGCAGTTGAGATTCCTGCTGAAAGCGGAATCGTACCGGGATTTATCGGACCGATTGGTTTGCCGAAAACGATCAAGGTCGTCTTTGATGCTTCTCTGAAAGGCATTGAAGCACTTGTATGCGGTGCAAATGAGCCGGATACACACTTCACCGGAATGAATATCAAGCGTGATCTCGACGATGTCGAGTATGTTGATGTTGCAAAGACATTTGCAGGCGCAGTATGTCCGGAATGCGGAAAGCCGCATATTCATATTGAAAAAGGCATCGAGATCGGCAACATCTTCCAGCTTGGCAAGAAGTATACCGAATCTATGGGTATGACCTATCTGGACGAAAACGGTGAGCGTCAGATTCCGATCATGGGCTGCTACGGCATCGGTGTCGGCAGACTGTGTGCATCCGTTTGTCAGGAAAGCCACGATGATTACGGTCCGATCTGGCCGATCAGCATTGCACCGTGGCAGGTCGAGGTTTGCAATCTGCGTGTCGATGATCCGGAAGTCAGAGAAACCGCAGATCGTCTGTATGCAGAGCTGCTTTCGCTCGGTATTGAAGTCTTGTACGACGACAGAGATATCCGTCCGGGTGCAATGTTTGCAGATGCCGATTTGTTCGGTATCCCGCTTCGTGCGGTCATCAGCCCGAAATCGCTCAGTGCCGGCGGTATTGAGATTTCTGCCCGTGACAAGTCTTTCCGCGAGACGATTCCGGCAGAAAATGCTGCTGTATGGCTGCGTGACAAGATCGTTGAAATGCTGAATGCCTGAATAAATGAAAAAGCCGTGAGATCAAAGCAGTCGCTAAGATTTCACGGCTTATTTTTATTTCACAACACGGCATGACCGAATACCATAATACTGCATACATTGAATGTCATTTTCGGAAATACGCTCCCCACAAATGACGATCGGAACGGCAGGGGGACATGATACCGAAAACTCCGCGCAAATTCTGCCGGAACATTGTTCAACAGGCAAAGTGACAGTTCCTGCATATAGAACGTCTGCGAGCGGCATTTCAGGCTGATGCACCGAATGAAAAAACGGCGGTCTATCCGAAATCGCAGGATACTGTGGAATGCTGCACAACACATCGCATACACGATAAAGCTCATCAGCAGAATTGCACGGCGACGGCATCATCACAACATAATCCGGATCGGCAAATTCTACGTAGATTTGCTGTTCTTCCAGAATTTCAGCAAGCGCATATCCGGTATATCCAAACGGCTTGCTTTGCAGCGTCAGCTTCATCGGCTCATCACTGCAGACTGTCCAGCCGTACTGCCGGAGCTTTTCACGAATATCTGCGATCAGCTGCAAAAACGCCTGCAAATGTCCGGAATATGCACAATGCAAATAGCGATTACACAAATCGAGTGATTCAAGAATCAGATAACTGGGACTCGTTGAAGCAAACATTGCAAGGGCCTGCCTTGCTTGTGAATGCAGGATCTCCGGTGCATGAGCACTGATATGCAAATAAGCACCGCCTGTCAGAACAGGCAGTGTTTTATGCGCAGAGGTGCAGCAGAGATCAGCGCCAAGATCGATCGGATGCAGTGATTCCGGCAGAAAGCGAAGATATGCGCCGTGCGCACCGTCCACGATCAGCAGCATATCATTCGCATGACAAAAATCAGCAGCCGCGCGAATATCCGCAAGATTACCAAGATAATCCGGCGAAGTCAGCCAGAGGGCAGCCGGCTTGATTCCGGCTGACAGAAGATTCTCAAGTGTGCAAACAGATATTTTACCTGACAGATATGACGCATCCTGCTCAGATTCGAGCCATCGAATCTCCGGCTCTAAAAGCGCTGAAGCCGTCAGAAATGTTTTATGCGCATTGCGTCCGACAGCGATGATCGGCTTTTTTCCGTTTTCTGCGGCATAGCGCATCACAAGCAGCAGCATCGCACGGATACAGAGCGATGAACCCTCTGTCGAATACAATGTCCGGCAGCCGAACAATTCAGAAGCATTTGCTTCGCTCTCAGCAATGATCCCTTCCGGAGCAAGCAGCTCGTCCGCGCCGCTGATCTCTGTCAGATCAAGCGGTTCGCAGCCGAGCTGAATCGTACCTTTATGACCGGGCATATGCATTCTGACAGCATCGGAATCCGCATATTTACAGGCAAAATCGCAAATCGGCGTGTTCATTCTGCTTGAGAGAACTGCCGGTCGATCTCCGCCATAATTGCGCATTCCATACGTTTACGGAACAGCTTGCAGCCAGATTCATAGACACCGCGTACAGAACCGGTCGCATGATAGGCATTTGCCGCACAGCCGCCGGAACAGTAAAGCCGTGCCCAGCAGGTTCGGCATTCCTCACGCGCATAGACATTACACGCCATAAAATCATCCTGAACGGCGGTATTATCGACACCCTTCCAGATGTCACCGAGTTTGAATTTTTCCTCGCCGACAAACTGGTGACACGGATAGAGGTCGCCCCACGGGGTAACAGCCATATATTCCGTACCGGAACCACAGCCTGAGATGCGCTTGTAAATGCAAGGACCGCCCGTCAGGTCGATCATGTAGTGATAGAACGTGAACGGATCGCCCTCTTTGCGCCGCCGGATCATCAGTTCTGCGAGCTTTTCATATTGCTCCATGACAATTTTCATATCATCTTCGGTCAAAGCGGCAGGATCACCTTCCGCAGCAACAACAGGCTCCATACTCAGTTCACGGAAACCGAGTGACAGCATGACTTTGATATCCTCAAGAAAATCCGGATTCGCGTGCGTAAATGTTCCGCGCATATAATAATTTTTGCCCTCACGCGCCTTGACAAGCTTCTGGAACTTCGGAACGATCTTTTCCCAGCTTCCGTTTCCGGCATAATCGACACGATAGCGGTCGTGAACTTCCTTTCTGCCGTCAAGCGAAAGCACAACATTGCTGCATTCACGGTTTGCAAAATCAATGACATCATCATCAATGAGCAGCCCGTTCGTTGTCAGCGTAAAACGGAAATTCTTTCCTTTCTCTTTTTCGATACTGCGTGCATACGCAACAAGATCCTTGACGACCTGAAAATTCATAAGCGGTTCGCCGCCGAAGAAATCAACTTCCAGATTGCGCCGCGTACCGGAATTGGCAACAAGAAAATCAAGTGCCTGTTTTCCGACTTCAAAGGACATAACAGCACGGTCGCCGTGATATTTTCCCTGACTGGCAAAACAATAGGAACAGTTGAGATTGCAGGTATGCGCAATGTGCAGGCAGAGTGCCTTGACGACACCGGCTGTTTTCTCTTTGAGTTTGCCTGCGATCGGCTCAAAGGTGTCTGGTGCAAACAGTTTGCCCTGTTCTTTCAGCGCGGTAATATCATCATAACATTCGGCAATATCATCCGATGTTATATCAGGCTGAGCGCCGTATTTCTCAGTGATCTGTCTGAGAACTTCATCCTTCGGGAATTGTTCATACAGAGCGATCATATCATAAGCGAGTTCGTCAACGGCATGGACAGAGCCGGAACACACATCCAGAACAATGTTATAGCCGCCGAGCTGATACTGATGAATCATGCAGCAGATTCCTTTCATACTATATTTTTTCATCGGGTTTTCTTATATATATTATAGCATAGGCATCGAAAAATGTCAAATACTGTTTCGGAAAAAGAAGTTTAAAAACTTTGTGAAAAGATTGACATAATCAGCGAAATAGAGTATAATATAGGCATATCAAAATCATAAGGAGGTCTTTATTTATGAGTAAAATTCGTATAGGTATTGTCGGCTACGGCAATCTCGGAAAGGGCGTTGAGCTTGCGATCCGCAGTAATCCGGATACCGAACTTGCATTTGTCGCTACGCGGCGCGATCCTTCCGCTGTTACACTGAAAACCGCAGATGTTCCGGTTTATCAGTACAATGACCTCTCGGCACACCAGAATGATGCGGATGTTGTCATTGTCTGCGGCGGCTCTGCGACCGATCTTCCGAAGCAGACACCGGAGCTTGCGAAGCTCTTTACTGTCGTTGACAGCTTTGATACACACGCAAGAATTCCGGAGCATTTTGCCGATGTCGATGCGGCGGCAAAAGCAGCCGGTCATACTGCAATGATCTCCGTCGGCTGGGATCCGGGTATGTTCTCACTTGCCAGACTGTACGGAAACTGCATTCTGCCGGACGGCAAGGATTATACCTTCTGGGGCAAGGGCGTTTCACAGGGACATTCCGATGCGATCCGCCGCGTTGAGGGTGTACAGGACGGCAAGCAGTATACCTGTCCGATCGAAGCTGCAATGGACGCAGTACGCAGAGGCGAACAGCCGGAGCTGACAACCCGTCAAAAGCATCTTCGTGAATGTTTTGTCGTTGCAAAGCCCGGTGCCGATCTTGCAAAGATCGAGCAGGATATCAAGACAATGCCGAATTATTTTGCCGATTACGATACCATTGTCCATTTCATCTCGCAGGAAGAACTTGACAGAGATCATGCAGGCATCCCGCACGGCGGCTTTGTCATGCGGAGCGGTGTTTCCGGTGAGAACAAGGAGCATAAGCATCTGATCGAATACAGCCTCAAACTCGATTCCAATCCGGAGTTTACAACGAATGTTTTGGTCGCATTTGCGCGTGCTGCCGCTCGTCTGGCAAGTGAAAAGAACTTTGGCTGCAAGACCGTTTTTGATATTCCGCCTGCATATCTTTCTCCGCTGTCAGGTGATGAACTTCGTGCGCATTTGCTCTGATTTTCGCCTGAGACTTGTAAAATTCGCCAAGTTTTGCAAGTCATCTGACAGGTTTCTGATTGAAAAATCCGAATTATCAAATTCGATTTGACAAATCACGTATTTTCGTTATATAATACTTGCATAGACTTTATATACAGGAGGATATCCCCATGAAAAAGAACGATCTGGTTGCAGCAGTGGCTGCAAAAGCAAATTGCCCGAAAAAGCAGGCTGACGAAGCACTGAACTATGTTCTGGATGCAATCACTGAAGCACTTGTTGCAGGTGAAAAGGTTGCTATCACCGGTTTTGGTACATTTGAAGTGCGTGACCGTCCCGCAAAGCAGTGCAAGAATCCGCGTACCGGCGAGATCATGACCACAAAGCCCTGCAAGGCACTTGCATTTAAGGCCGGCAAGACTCTGAAGGATTCCATTAATCCGGAGAAGTAATTATTTCTGATTGGCAGAGGAGGAATCATTATGCCGAATACCAAAAAAGAAGATGCCGAAGGCGTAGTCAAGAAGGTCAAGGCTGTTGCGGAGGATACAAAGGCAACTGTAAAAGCTGTTGCTGAAACCGTTACAGAAAAAGCTGAAGCAACTGTTGAAAAGGCAAAGTCTGCGGCAAAGAAAGCGACTGCAAAGCCGCGTCAGGCCGCTGCAAATAAGGCTGCTGCCGCCAAAAAAGACGCTGATAAAATCGAAACAAAGGTCGTCATCGAGCTTCCGAATGTTTCCGAATCTACCGATTCGCTGATCGCACGCGCGAAAGCGGATTGGACTGCAAAAGGCAATTCCCTGAGTGAGATGAAGCAGCTTTCACTTTATCTCAATGCAGCAGAAGGCATGGTTTATTACGTAGTCAATGATGACTATCTTTCCGGAAATTTTGCGATCTGATCAAAAAGTGTACTGAGGAAACTCGGTACACTTTTTTTGTATAGAAATCCCGTTTTTGCAAATACTTCTGATAACCCGAACTGAAAGGAAGTATCCTGCAATGCAAAAAAAGCCGATCCGCCTGCTGCTCCTTTCCGGTATTCTCCTGCTTTGTATGGCTGGAATGATCGTTCAGCTATTCTCGGTTCTTCGGGAAAATAAAGCCATAGAGATCAGCAGCCGGCAGGGGCAGTACCATCTGCATATTCCACTCACGAACGGAACGATCTATGACCGCAATTTTTCTCCTTTGAATCATTCAGAAAACGTGATCATTGCTGTTGTGAATCCGACACCGGATACGCTTGCTCAGATCTTCGCAAAGCTCACTGATCGTGATGCGGTAGATGAACAGATCCAGCATAATACTCCGTTCTATTGCTATCTGAATGAAGAAGCAGAAGAAAACCAGAATCTTGCTGTTCTGCACGGCAGCCGTAAGCTCGCCGGTCCGCTTCCTGCACAGCATTTACTCGGATATCGTCAGAACGGAGAGGCTGTCGCAGGTCTGGAGCGTGCATTTTCGGACTGGCTTTCTTTCTGCGATACTTCTGCTGATGTGACATTTTCCGTCAGCGGCAGCGGAACTGTCCTCGCAGGTGTCGGACGCACAATGCTTATGAACGGTCAGAACGACAGCGGCGTTGTCACAACATTGGATAAAGATATCCAGACAATCACTGAGAACGCACTGAAACAGGCATCACCAAACCCCGGCGCTGCAATCGTCATGCAAATCGGAACAGGTGAGATCGCTGCGTGTGCCAGTTCACCTGTCTATGATCCGGATCATCTGGCTGAGGCGATGAAAATGGACAACGCACCGTTCATCAACCGTGCATTGTCTGCATACAGCGTCGGATCGGTATTTAAGATCACAACAGCCGCAGCGGCTTTAGAACACGGACTTCCGGTGAAATTCATGTATGAATGTGAGGGTGCTGTTTCTGTATTCGGACAGCGGTTTCGGTGTCATCAGCTAAACGGACACGGTGTTATGGATATGCAGCAGGCTATGATCCAATCCTGCAATCCATATTTCATCACACTCAGCACACTCATGACACCGGAGATCATGCATGATACTGCGGCTGCACTCGGATTCGGACAGGAAACTGAACTTGCGCCGGGGCTTGTATCTGCGGCAGGTTATCTCCAGTCTGTTGCAGATTTGCAGATTGAGGCGGAAAAAGCAAATATGAGTTTCGGACAGGGGAAGCTCCTTGCAACGCCGCTTCAGGTCTGTGCAATGACAGCGTGTATTGCCGATGACGGCATCTATTCTGAACCGAAACTGATTCGCGGATTGACAATGGAAAAGGATACACTGCTTTCCGAAACAGAAAGCGTACAGCACCGTGCGGTATCTTCGGTTACTGCCGCAAAAGTTCGCCGTATGATGGTTTCTGTCATAGAAAAATCAAAGAATACAAAAGGGAAACCTGAAAATACCAGAGCCGCTGGTAAGACTTCAACCGCACAGACCGGCAAATCAGATGCAGACGGAAATGAATTATGTCACGCATGGATGACCGGATTTTTCCCTGTCAATCATCCGAAATATGCAGTCACAGTGTTTGTTGAAAACGGCGGCTCCGGAAATGAAGCCGCCGCACCGATCTTCCGGCAGATCATTGAGGATATCACCGCGGCAAATTTATAATTGGACAAATTCGCTGCTGACATATCCGGTTTTGCCGTTATATGAAGTCACAAACCAGCCGTCTGTTTCTCCGTACAGAATAAGCTGCGTTTCATCCGGAATCTGTGTCAGAATCGTTCCGGATGCAGCAGGATAACTGCGGAGATTCAGACGGCTTCCTTGTGTCTGAACCGTTCCGTAGAACGGCTCTGCCGCATTGATAAAAGGGATCCCGAAATAGTCAGTCAGAGACCGCACGAGATTCATTGCGATCTGTTTCAGATTAGAACGGATCCATTCAGCATCTTCTATATTATCATGATAGCCGATCTCTGCAAGAACGGCTACTGCTTTTGTCCGCAGTACCTCTGCAAGGCTGTTTGTCGGTCTTGCAGCGACCTGACTTCCCAGCGGATAAATGCTCTGAAAATTGTTCGCAATGATCGTTGCAAGCATTTCGCTGTCATAGCTTGCAGGCGCATAGTACACATCTATTCCGCGCATCATTCCCGAAAACTGTTCGGGTGCTGCATTGGAATGCAGTGCCAGATGCACATCAAATTTGCCGGCATTGGAATCGGCAATCGCTCCGGCAGCATGACGTTCCGGATCATTCCGCACAAAAGAAATACCGCTGGAACGCAAATACGGCTCCATTTCCGTCGCAAGCAGATTCATGACCATTTCTTCATTATCTTTTCCGTCTGCATACGGATTCCATTCCTGCGTTGACGGACTTAAGAATATCATCGGCATTGACAGCACCTCTTTCTGAAATAATACTATATCTTATGCAAAATACAAAGGATTTGTGCATGAAAAGCAAAAAAGCACTTGCGTTTCCTGCGGTTTTATAGTATAATTATGGTAGGAGATTATGAAATGAAAGGAGTGTCTGCTAATGAGAATCCTGCTCATAGAGGATGAAACCGCATTGTCTGATGCACTTGTGCAGATATTTCATAAGAATAAGTATATCGTTGATGCCTGTTATGACGGTGAATCCGGACTGGATAATGCACTTTCCGGCATTTATGACATGATCATTCTGGATGTCATGCTTCCCAAAATGAACGGTCTGGATGTCCTGCGGGAGATTCGCAGAACCAAAATGACAACGCCGGTCCTGCTGCTGACAGCGAAAGACAGCATCGCTGATAAGGTCGCCGGACTGGATGTCGGCGCAGATGATTACATGACCAAGCCGTTTTCCTCAGATGAATTGCTTGCACGAATCCGTTCTTTGTATCGCCGGAATGCAAATGTTATTTTTGAAAACGTCCTGACATGGAGCGACCTGACACTCAATCTCTCAACCTATGAACTGTTTTGCGGCAAAAATTCCTTCAAACTCGGACTCAAAGAATTTTCTATGATGGAATTATTCCTCAAAAACGGAAACCGGATCCTTTCAAAAGAAACCCTGATCGTGAAGATCTGGGGCTATGAATCCGATGCAGAAAATAATAATGTTGAGGTATATGTCAGCTTTCTGCGAAAAAAACTCGCACACATGAAATCAAAGGTTGCGATCAAAACTGTCCGCGGCGTCGGATATTGTCTGGAAGAAAAAGAATCATAATGGCTGTATGACTGCATCGAAAGGAGGCATACATCATGATAAAAAAACTCAAACGCAGATATTTGATCACGAATATGGCGCTTTTAAGCGGTACATTACTGGTATGCCTTGCGGTTCTGTTCGGATTTCTCTATCATTCGGAAATCAGTTCTTCTTATACTGTCATGCAGGAGATGATTCAGGATACAGAGATGCCGGAAACACCACAGAACGATGTATCGGCAGAACCAACTGTATTTCGCGATTCTGCTGCATTCATTCCGCTTCAGTATCCGGTTCCTTCCTGTGAGGAGTGTGAACCCGAACAGCCTGAAAATGCTGAGGAAGAAGAAACGACCGATCACAGCAGCCGGAATTATCTGGAAGGAAGATCATTCGCATTCCAGTCCGGCGATAATCCATATTGGCAGGGGACAGACGGAGAAGGTCAGCCGGGAACATTCCCATACTGGAATCCGAATTGGAATCAAAACGGGGATCAAAACGGTCAAAACTGGGGACAGAACGGTCAAAACTGGGATCCGAATGCACAGCCGCCATGGCCGGTATATCCGTGGCCTGTTTATCCGCCGTGGCCGGTTTACCCGTGGATGGATCCAAACTGGCAGCAGTGGAATCCGGAACAGCAGCAGGATACAACGGAGCCGTCAGAACCGGAACAGCCGAATACAGATGCAACAAATCCTGAAAATCCGGATGGACAGGAACCGGTACAGGATGCAGAACCGGATCCGGAACAGGATATTCAGCCTGACACGGACGATAATGCAGAACAGCCTGAATCACTCCAGACTGCACCGCGTGACGAGCAGAAAAGTGATACCAATTCAGAAGTACATATCCAGAATACACAGCGGACTGATTCTGACAAAAACACAGCACCGAATACTACGGATACAACAACAGTACCGCCGACATCTGCTCCGATCGAATATGAGGATATCCAGACGATCCCGCCCATTGTTCCTGTCGAGGAAGGACAGTATATTCCGGATGCATTTATCGCACAGCTTGACAGTGAAGGCAATATCGCTGCATACAGCAGCAATGATGCAGATTCATCCGACAATGAGCAGTTCAATACTGTTCACCATGCTGTCAATGAAGTCAAGCAGCGCAAATCACACGCCGGCGTAATCGAAATCGGTGATAATTCCTATCGCTATATGTATGAACCGGATCAAACAGGCAATCTGCGTCTTGTTCTTCTCGACCGTACACTGGAGATCTCTACGCTGAACCGCCTGCTGTTTATCTTTTTGCTGATAACGGTTCTCGGCTTACTTCTCATGTTCGGACTGAGCATGAAGCTCGCAAACTGGTCTGTAACACCGATTGCCGTTGCTTGGGATAAGCAAAAACAGTTTGTTGCGGATGCCTCACACGAATTAAAAACACCGCTTGCTGTTATTTCTGCCAATACGGAAGTCATTCTTGCAAATCCGCAGGAATCTGTTGCCGGTCAGAATAAGTGGCTCAGTTATATCCAGTCTGAAACAATGCGAATGTCAAAGCTCGTTTCCAATCTGCTTGCGGTTGCCCGAATGGACAGCAATGCGAATAAAAAAGAATCGCTTCGCCCATTTTCGCTTTCTGAAGCCGTATCCAATGTCTGTCTGGTATTTGAACCGATCATTTACGAAAACGGCAAAACGCTGAATACAGTCATTCAGCGGAATGTGTCGCTTGTCACGGAAGAAGACAATATCAAGCAGCTTCTTTCGATCCTGCTGGACAATGCAGTTCTGCATTCTCTCCCGAAAGCACAGATCACGGTATCGCTTTCAAAAGATGTGCAGGGAAAGATTCGCCTGAGTGTTTCCAATACTGCAAAGGACATTCCGCAGGAACAGCTTGCACACTTGTTTGATCGTTTTTATCGTCTTGATCGGGAAGGAAGTCCGAACGGTTCCGGTTTGGGACTGAGTATTGCAAGAAGCATTGTGCGGCAAATGGGCGGAACATTAAATGTAACGAGTGAAAACCAGCTTGTTACATTTGTAGCCGCATTTTCCTCATAAAATCATGAAGAATCCTGTCTGACAGCCGGACAGGATTCTTTTTTTCTGCATATACGCATAAGCTGTCAAAGAGGTGAGCTTATGTTGAATGCAAAGAACCGCCGCAATATGCTTTCGGAAACGATCATACTCAGCATTTTTTCTGTCGGAATGCAAAGTCTTGGACTGTTGCTGAATATATTTCTGACACACCAGCTCGGTGCTGCGGCTGTAGGCGAAATGACGCTGATAGGTTCGTTCTACGGTCTTGCCGCAGTATTAAGCGGCGGCAGCGGATTTGTAGCAGCAAGCAGATTTATGTCTGAAGAAATGGGATGCAGCGGCAATCCGCAGCGAGTATATCACTATCTGACAGGTTTCTGCCTGATGCTCAGTACAGCTGCGGCAATCCTATTATTTGTTTTTGCGGATTTTCCTGAAAAAATACTGCATCAGACAGAATTACAAGTCTCAACAATACGGATACTGAGCATTTCGCTTCCATTATCGGCGCTTGCCGCCTGTATGAAAGGAAAATGCTATGCTTACGATCGCGTATATCTTCCGGCAGCAGCGGAATGTATCGAATTTGTAATAAAATCCGGCATCATTTCATTCTGCACAGTATTCCTGATTCCGAACGGTACACTTGATATTGTCCGGACATTTGCAATTTCCATAACAGCAGGACAGGGGATTACTGTGCTGTTTTTATCACTATTTCGTTCACCGAAACAGGTTAAATGCACGACCTGTTCTGTTTCATTCAAGCGGTTGATTCGTCTTCTTCTGCCGATCATGGGGAATGCCTCTTTAGTTGCGATTCTCAGCACAACGAATGATGCACTTGTTCCGCTGACTTTGCTGCAATTTGGCAGCAGTCCCAATGAAGCACTTGCACAGTTTGGCGAGTTTGAGGCGATCATTATTCCGACTTTGTTTTTCCCATCTGTGATACAATGCGTCATGTCCGGTTTGATCGTTCCGGAACTATCAAAAGCCAATGCTGCACACGATCATCATTCGATCAGACTGATAACAGAACGTGCGCTTGAATATACGATTGCATACGCACTGTTCATTGTAATGTATTTGGTGCAATTCGGAAAGCAGATCGGCATGATGCTGGGCGGTGACACAGTAACCGGCGAAATGCTTCGTGTCATGGCGCCCGTTGTTCCGTTCATCTATCTGGAAATCATAATGGAAGGAATTCTGCGTGGGCTTGGACAACATATTTTCTCATCTCTGAATTATCTGGCAGAATATGTTGTCCGCATCTCTGTCCTGTTGATCTGTGTTCCGATGTTTGGATTCTATGGGATCGCAGCATCTTATCTGGCCTGTAATCTCAGCGGCAATGCAGTCCGGCTATATTTTGTCTTGCGCGTGACAGGACTCAGACCGGTTTGGAAACGAATCCTGATACGTCCGGCAATCACATTGATCGGTGTATGGCAAATCATGCTGCTGACCGAAAAGCTGACTGAAAGACTGCTGGTTCCTGAAACAGCGATTATGGTGCTTTGCGGAATTCTTGGCGGTACATTGTATGATATCATTCTGCATTATATCAATCAGCCGCTGCTTCGTCCGATTCCAATACAGAAATAGTCCAATGCTGCACCGAGCCGGATTGTCTCGGTGCAGCGTACCTTGACCATCACCATCTATAATTTGGCTGCTATAATTGCACCAAATGTGGATTAGGTGCAATTATGCAAATAAACAGATAACCATATCCCAAAACGAAATGCCGCCTGCCCTGCAAACACACAGAATGACTTTTCTTGACAAATCAGGGATTACGCGTTATAATAATACTATTCTGATGTGAAAAAGGAGTTCAATAGAAAGAAGTTTTATGGATATATCGGTCATAATCGGACAAATGGGAAAACTGTTTCTGATTCTCTGTCTTGGCTTTGCACTTGCCAGAATGGAACTGCTTGATCTTCATACAAAGCAAAAGCTGACGAAAATCCTTTTGTATGTCACAACGCCGCTTATGATGATCGACGCTTTCTACGATAGAATGCAAATGCTCGACACACAGCAGGCTGAATCATCTGTCTCAGTCGGGATGCTGTTTGTTTATTCCTTTGGTTTTTACATTCTGATGATCCTGCTTTCTCTGATCCTGACAGCGGTCATCCATCCGCCGGAATCAGACAAACGGCTTTATCTGTTCATGACGATCTTCGGAAATGTCGGATTCATGGGTTTTCCGATCGTTCAATCTGTTTTCGGAACTGAGGGATTGTTCTATGCGGCAATCGTCAACAGTGTATTCAATATTTTCGTCTATACATTTGGTGTCGTTTTAATGGGCGGAACAGATCAGACATCCGGTGATACTTTTGGAAAACGCATCCGTCAGATTCCGTGGAAAAAACTGCTGATGACGCCGGCGGTCATCGGAACCGCTGTCGGAATCATTATTTTTGTATTCCGCATTCCTCTGCCTGCAATCATTGCAGATACCTGCGGTACGCTCGGTGATATCACATCGCCGCTTGCCATGCTTGTTGTCGGCGCAAATCTCAGCGGTATGAAGCTGAAAGACGTTCTGAGCAATACACGCATGAATATTTATGTTCTTCTGCGTCAGATCGTATTACCGCTTATATTCTGGCTTGTCATACGTCTCTTTATCAAACATGAAGTCGTTGCGCCGACATTACTGCTGATGTCCTGTATGCCGGTTGCGAACACGACCGCACTTTTTGCCACAGAATACAACGGAAACGAAAAACTCGCTTCACAGGGCATCTTTCTGACGACACTGTTCTCGCTGATCTCGTTTCCGCTGATTATATGGATCTGTTAATCAAGATGCAAATCAGACTGCGCCTTGTACGCCGGCACCTCTTACAGTTTCTTCAAGGGAATACAGATATAGCTTACCGTATCGGCAGGGTTTTCCGCAGGCGGCAGATAGAATTCCAGCGAATAATTCCCTGCTAAAGTATAACCTTGCAGCGACGGCAGCCATTCCGACCATATCTGTGTGTTGACCTTCTGCATACTGTCAGGCAGAACGCCTTTGCATGGAAACAGCGCCCACAGTCCGCCGGGAATCTGAAGTGTATCACAGCCTGACGGAATATCCTGCCACGGCTGATACAGGTCAGCGATCCAGTAGTCAAAGATTTTGCCGTCCATGTCCGAGCATACGCCGAACATTCCTTTTAATCCCTTCATGTCTGACATCCAGTCGTCCCAGAATTTCGGAACTTCCTTGTAACTTGTCTCGGCATGAAAACGTTTTTTGATACCGACAACGGTAAACGGCGCTTTCTCAACAATCTTGTAATCCAACATAGTACCGCCCTCCAATGTGATTTTTATATGCAGCGGAGCGAATGACCGCAGATTTGCACCTGTCTCTCTCGCCTGTGACGGGGTGATGCCATGAAAACGCTGAAAAGCCTTTGCAAAGCTGTCAGGAGAATCATAGCCGTACTTCGCGGCTATGTCGATCACCTTACAATCGGAAAAAGTGAGTTCTTGTGCTGCCATTGTCATACGGCGGGAACGGATATATTCTCCGACCGTCATACCGCACAGAGCGCCAAAGATCCGCTGATAGTAGAAAGGAGATAATGCGGCTATCTTTGCAATCTCCTCAATATTCAGCTCTTCCGACAGATTCTGTTCAATATGATCAATGGAAGCCTGAAACCCTTCGATCCAGTCTTTCATAACAACCACCTCAATTCCGCTAAGTCTATTTTATCACATTAAGACATTTTTGTCCCGACTTTTTCTGCTCACTTTGACGGGTACAGCTATGTTTATTTGCCCACACAATCTAATTTTGTGAGGGTTTCCTGTAATATCTCATTGCGCAGCTTTGTCAGCCATTCTGAATATGCGACCGTTTCAAAAGCGTATGTTTGATTCAGCGAATACTCATTCTCTGACCATGTATCCAAAGGCGCTTCATTGTGCTGTATCAATGCTTCCAGCTTATCCAAAGCCTTATAAAGTTTCGCTTCGGCTGTCTGCTGTGCATTCATTTCGTCAAACAGCCTTGACAGTTCCGAACAGATCTCTTTCGGCATGGATTGCAGCCAACGGAGCAACAGGTTATCCTCGTGTGCCCTGTCTGAATCTGTTTTGAGAAAGGTCGGAATATCGCCGGTAAAGCACTCGCCCAGATCATGGATCACGCACATTGCGATTACCTTGTCTATGTCCGTTTCGGGGAATTCATGCCGCAAAAGCAAAGCCATGAATGCAAGCCGCCAACTATGTTCCGCAACGCTTTCTGTTCTGCGTTTGCTGGTTGTGCTGTGTCTTGGTGTGTCCTTCAATCGCTCTGCAATATGCAGGATCTCCAGATATGTTTTTGCATCCATAATATCAGCCCTGCTTTTTTATTTTTTCCCAGTAGGCTTTTGCAGAAAGTTCCGCTTTATTCTCACCGTACTGGTAATAAACACGTTTTTTGAGCGTATCCGGAAGATATTGCTGTTGTACCCAGTGATTCGGATAATCATGCGGATAAAGGTAGTGCTGTCCCTTATTCTTCACATCTGCACCATCCAGATGCACATTCTGCAATGCACGGGGAAAGTCGCCGGAAAATCCGGCACGAATATCTGCCGCAGCAGCGTCTACCGCAAGATAGGCGCTGTTTGATTTTGGCGCTGTTGCAAGGAGAATGACCGCATTTGCAAGCGGCAGCCGTGCTTCCGGCATTCCAAGCTGTAAAGCGGTATCGACCGCCGCTTTGACAATCGGAATCGCCATCGGATATGCAAGACCGATATCTTCCGACGCAATACAAAGCAGACGGCGGCAAAGCGGCAGCAAATCCCCTGCTTCCATAAGCCGCGCCGCATAGTGGATCGCAGCATTTTCATCCGAACCGCGAATGGATTTATGAAGCGCCGACAGCAGATCATAATGCTGATCGCCGTCGCGGTCATACCGCATATTGCTCCGCTGTGTCAGTGCCTTGACAGTATCCAGATGGATCGTCAGTTCAGGCTGTGAATGATCTGACGCTAACACGGACAATTCAACTGTATTGATCGCTTTTCGCACATCACCGCCGCAGCCTGCCGCAATATAGGATACAACTTCCGGCGAATAATGGATCGCACTCCCCTGCTCCCCTGCCAGAAAACGATATGCCCGTTCGACCGCCGGACACATCTGTTCCTGTGTCACGGGCTTGAATTCAAATACGGTTGAACGGCTGATAATCGCGTTAAACACAGCAAAATACGGATTCTCTGTTGTAGATGCGATCAATGTCACACTGCCGTTTTCGATATACTCAAGCAAACTCTGCTGCTGCTTTTTATTCAAATACTGGATCTCATCCAAATAAAGCAGAACACCGTTTGACGCAAACAACGAATTGCTTTCCTGAAGGATCTCGCGGATATCTCCGACCGAAGCCGTTGTTCCGTTGAGCTTATGCAGCGACATATCCGTTCGATCAGCGATCATCCGCGCAAGCGTCGTTTTTCCGACACCGGAAGGTCCATAGAAGATCATATTCGAAACCTGACCGGATTCAATGATCCGGCGCATTGGCATTCCTGAACCAAATAGATGCGGCTGTCCGACCATATCATCAATAGTCTGCGGTCGAAGTCGCTCAGCAAGTGGGATCATAACAGCCTCCATTCAGAAAATCAGCGGTGCACCGTGACTGATGCACCGCTGTTCTCATTATTTTGTACCAAGCACTGAAATATCAATGATTCTGGCAACGTACTGCAAAATTCTGATAATATCATCACTGCTCACAGTGCCGTCTTTCTTGCAGTCGGCATTCAGCAAGCCCTGAGCCGAAACATTTGCATCAGCATCTTCTGCGATCAAACGAGCAAGCAGAACAGCATCAGAAACGTCAACGGTCTTGTCACAGTTAACATCGCCATAGAAGACAGAAGGATCATCCTTCGGATCTGTCGTTTTGCCCGGATTATCTGTGCCGCCGTTCAGACCGGGAGCACCTTCAGGCGGAGTACCCCAGACAAGATCACCGTCAACATACAATGTAATATTATCGAATTCAACCGGGCACTCATTCAAAGATTTGCCTTCGCCTTCTTCAGTGACCATGCCTTCGCGGCTATAGTCATTGGTCGGATCCCAGATGAAATCGTATTCATCATTCGGGGTTTCGTCAACGAGTGCAAACTGGCAATCCATCGCGCCGTAATACTTATATCCGGTCCATGTCAGTTCCAGATAGCAGTCGCCCTTGTCATTGTACTGGACAAGCTCTGTTTCAACATTATACTCGTTATGGGACTGTGCAGCCATTTTGTCATACTGCATATCGACCTTGACATCCTCGATCGTCTGTCCCTGCTCGAACAGTTCAGCGATATTGAAATAGTATCTTGCCTTTGCTTCCTGCAAATAACGCGGCGGCAAAAGGGTTTCGTTCGTGAACGAGATCAGAACCTGTGTCTGTCTGTTGCTTTCCTGACCGACAGCAGCCTTTACAACAAACTCACGGATCTCCTCAGCGGTTTTATAGCTGGATTCCGGAGGCGGGAAATTCTCCTCACTCTGCATATCGTCAGTACCGTAGAAGTAGTAAAGACCTGCGCAGGCACCGACAACAGCGGCATTATAGTCAACAGCAACTTCGTTGTAAACGTAGTCTTTTGTAATGTCACGGTGCCAGTCACCGGCATCCGGACCGCCGACCAGAGCGCCCCAGAGAATATGGACCTGTGTGGGCGGATTGTCCATGTTCTGATCCTTGGAACCGTGTGCTGCTCTGTGGTGCGGATGCGAAGCCGCAGTATCAGACCAGCCAACGATATACGGACGGTTCATCGGGTTCTTACCCATGATGTATTCCATCTGTTCCTCAGACCACTTTGCAAAACGCATCGGATCTTCGTTCTTTTCGTTGTTGAGTGCTTCCTTTGCATAAACAAGGCAGCAAAGCTCAGCAGCAGTGTTGTAACGGCAGGAGCCGTATTCATTCAGCATAGAGAATCCGGCAGGTGTCTTTTTCAGGAAATCAGTTGCTTCCGGTTTTGCAGGCTGAGTATCCCAAACAAATTCCTTGTTCCAGATCGTATCAACAAGGCCCGGATCAAGATGCGTGATACCAGACCAGAATTCGCAGTTCCAACGGAAAATGTACCAGTCACGCTCGGTATTGGTAACCGGTGCGAGCTTTGCAAACACGCCGCCCCAGACAGTATCCCAGCAGTGAACCCAGATATTATTCCAGCAGTTATTGGTATCTGCGATAATACGGCTCATGTAACCGACATACGGGTGACCGTCGTTTTCGTTGGTGACAGATTCATCAACAGCAATGATCGGAGTGATATACTTTTCGTAGGATTCTTCGTTACGGACAGAAATATCGCCGTCACAATCGCAGTAATAAAGCCATACCGCTGCCCATGCGAGTTCGTCATAGTCATAGCTGGAGGTATAGAAACCGCCGTCATAACCGAGAGACAGAACATGAGAAACATCGCCTTCCTCATTTTCATGAGAAGCAACAGCCATTTCATAGAGGTCTTTTGCACCCTTCAGGCACTGTTTTGCATAATCAGGCTCGGTATCCTTAAAGTTCAGATAGTTGACTGCAAGTGCAGCCGCAGCACCGGCACACATATCCGATGCACGGGAATCTGTCTGCTTTGCCTTGGATTTTGCAGCATTCGATTCCGGATCAACGGTGGAAGAACTGCCGCCGGCAAAGACATTTGTTTCGGTTGCAAGATATGCAGGACGTGCAAAATCGAGCAGATGCTCACCCTGCAAGTCAGGACACAGCCAATAGTTGTGGTCGATATTACCCTCACCGACCTGATAAACATACGCAAGAAGTTTACCGTCTTTGTCGTAATAGAGTGCTTTCAGATAGAAATCGCAGAAAGCGTGAAGAATATCCTCCATGTGTTCTGCATTTCCGGTTTTTTCGTATGCTTCACGGAATTCATAATAGCCCCAGCCAAGTGTTGAAGCAGCGTAAGAACCGGGCAGACCGAATTTTACGTGGTCGCCGGCATCATGCATACCGCCCTCGCAGTCCAGACAGCCGTCGCCGTCCGGATCAAGTTCCTCGCGGTGTTCCTCGATCCACGAATCCGGCAGATTGATGCCCTTGTAATCTTCACCATACTGTTTCAGCGGAATATGCTCGTCCTCCATGTGGCAGTCGGCACGCCATTCCAGTCTGCCGGTACGCTTACCGCATTTATTTGCATCATAAAAATGCAGCGTGTACTGAAGACCTTTTGCAAAATCCACCTCAACATCATCATACGAGAAGCTGTCAGGATCAGGGAATTTCTTATCAGCATCATCAACTGTTCCCGGATCCTCACCTGCTGACGCGAAGGCAGGCAGTGCGCAGGTTCCGAGCATCATTGCTGAAAGGCAGATGCAGAGACCCGACTTGAGAAAACGCAATGTTGGCTTCATGTAAACCCTCCTCTTTCGATACCAGAAAATTAGTTACCCCTCAGATCATTGACACAAAACAAAATTGCATATTTTCAGAGCCTTTCTGCACCAATGCAGCTATATCTTTCAGCATAAATGCAGAAGGCCCTTTTTCTATTCGATTACTGCTCGTTCATGCCGCAGCAGAACTTGTATTTCTTGCCGCTGCCGCAGGGACACGGTTCATTCGGACGAACCTTTTTCTTGGATACAGCCTGACGGGTAAAGCTGCCGTCACCTGCTCCGGAATTCGGTGCATCCGGCTTTGCGACCTGTTCACGCTCCGGTGCTTTGTTTTCTGCAAGTTTGATCGTCAGCAATACGCGGACAGTATCCTCACGGATCGCATCGACCATTGCATCAAACATTTCAAAGCCTTCATAGCGATATTCAACGACCGGATTCTTCTGTGCGTAGCCGCGCAGTCCCATACCGCGCTTCAGTTCGTCCATATCGTCGATATGAGCCATCCACTTTGTATCAACGACCTTGAGCAGGACAACGCGCTCAAGCTCACGCAGTTCATCACGGCCGATCGTATTTTCACGCATCTGATAGACAGCAAGTGTACGGTCTGTCAGCATCTTGACAATATCATCGCGTTCAGTCTGATTGATCTTGTCATCATCCCACTCGAAATCTTCCGGTACGGTGATCCAGTCCATGAAATATTCGCGCAGACCGACAAGATTCCAGTTTGCCTTATCGCTCTCATCGGCAAGATAAGTCGAAACAGTCGAACGAATCAGTTCCTTGATCATGTCAACGATATAAGCATGAAGATCCTGTCCGTCAAGCACCTGTGAACGCTGACCGTAGATGATCTCTCTCTGCGTATTCATAACATCATCGTAGTTCAGAACATTTTTACGGGTAGCAAAATGCATACCCTCGACCTTTTTCTGACAGGATTCAATGACGCTGGACATCATCTTGCTCTCGATCGGAACATCCTCATCGACTTTCAGACGCGCCATCATGTTCTCCAGACGATCACCTGCGAAAATACGCATCAGATCATCTTCAACCGAAAGGAAGAAACGGCTTTCGCCCTCGTCGCCCTGACGGCCGGAACGACCGCGGAGCTGGTTGTCGATACGTCTGGATTCATGACGCTCTGTGCCAAGAATGTAAAGACCGCCGGCAGCCTTTACATCAACTGCCTTTTCCTTTACTTCTTCATTGAATTTATCATAGAGGGAACGATAAACCTCACGGGCTGCAAGAATCTCCTCATCTGAGGTATCTGCAAAACCGACAGCCTCCGTAATGATCTCCTCGGGAATTTCGCGCTTGCGCATTTCGGCTTTTGCAAGGAATTCCGCATTACCGCCGAGCATGATATCCGTACCACGGCCTGCCATATTCGTTGCGATGGTAACAGCACCGAGCTTACCTGCCTGCGCAACAATTTCAGCTTCCTTCGCGTGATACTTTGCGTTCAGCACCTCATGCTTGATGCCGCGGCGCTTCAGCATATCAGACAGCTTTTCGGATTTGTCGATCGAAACAGTACCGACCAGAACCGGCTGTCCCTTATCATGGCACTCAATGATCTGATTGATGATTGCAGAATATTTTGCCTTTTCGGTACGGAAAATCAGATCCGGCTGATCCTTACGGATAACAGGTCTGTTTGTCGGGATCGAAATGACATCGAGTTTATAGATCTCGCGGAATTCATCTTCTTCCGTCATAGCCGTACCGGTCATACCGGAAAGCTTCTTATACAGACGGAAATAGTTCTGGAATGTAACGGTTGCAAGCGTTTTGGATTCATGCTTGACCTTTACGCCTTCCTTTGCTTCGATCGCCTGATGCAGACCGTCGTTATAACGTCTGCCCATCATCATACGTCCGGTATTTTCGTCAACAATAATGATCTCATCATCCTTGACGACATAATCCGTATCCAGATGCATGATTCCGTGTGCCTTGATCGCCTGATTGATATGATGCAGAAGTGTCATATTCTCCATATCCATCAGGTTTTCAACATGGAAATAGCTCTCTGCTTTTTTCACGCCTCTGCGGGTGATCGTTGCAGTTTTTGCTTTTTCGTCGATGATATAATCGGCATCCTCAAATGCTTCATCCTGATCTTCCTTGTCATCGGTCTCGACAACCGTGATCGGCGTAAGGGTGCGGGCAAAGCGGTCTGCCTGCTCATACATATCAGTAGACTTCTCACCGCGGCCGGAAATGATCAGCGGCGTTCTTGCTTCGTCAATCAGAATGGAGTCCACCTCGTCAACGATCGCAAAATTCGGCGCTCTCTGAACACGGTCTTTCTTGTAAATGACCATGTTGTCACGCAGATAATCGAAGCCCATCTCGTTATTGGTGCCGTATGTAACATCACAGTCATAGGCAGCGCGGCGTTCATCATTATTCAAATCGTGGATAATGCAGCCGACTGTCAGGCCGAGAAAACGCAGCACCTTACCCATTTCATCAGACTGTGTTTTTGCCAGATAGTCATTAACGGTAACAACATGAACGCCGTTGCCGGACAGACCGTTCAGATAGGACGCAACACAGGCAACCAGCGTTTTACCTTCACCGGTACGCATTTCTGCGATTCTGCCCTGATGCAGCACGATCGCACCAATGATCTGCACAGGAAACGGTTTTTTGCCGAGAATACGATCTGCCGCTTCACGAACAGTCGCAAGTGCTTCCACCATAATGTCATCGAGTGTTTCGCCGTTTGCGAGACGCTCACGGAATTCCGTTGTTTTCGCTTTCAGCGAAGCATCTGAAAGTCCTTTGTACTCCTCGTCCAGATCAAGCACTTTATTCTTGATCGGCTCAATTTTTCTAAGTTCTTTTTCACTGTAGGATCCGAAGATCCTGTCAATAAAGCTCATTGAATAACCGCCTTTACACATAATCCGGAAACAGCACGCAGGCATACTCCCCCCGTTGTTGTATTCCATACATAATTAGTTTACTATATATTTTGTCATTTGTCAATAGGCAGAGCCAAATTTTCACATTTCAGCTTAAAATTCCTGTTCCGCAAGCTGTTTGAAATGCTCTCCGCGCTTCTCGAAATTCTGATAAACATTATAGCTTGCAGCAGCAGGAGACATCAGGCAAATCTTCCCTTTTTCCGTAATTTTCTTCGCGATCGCGACTGCCTGCGGAAGATCAGCGGCATACTGCATCCGTTCACGCAGGGCGGAAGGATAGCTTTCTGCTTCTTTCAGAATACGTTTGCCGGAATCGGACATCAGAATGATATGCGGAACAGCAGATTGATCGAGATAATCAAGAAGCTGCGTATAATTGATGCCTCTGTCCATGCCGCCGATCAGAACCGTATCCGTATCCGGCAGGCTGTTGAGTGCCTGTATACAGGTTTCGCAGGCTGTCGAGATCGAATCGTCTACCCAGCGGATGCCATGATAGGTTCCGATCGGGGAAAGCCGGTGCGGAAGCGGCTGATAGGTACGGATACCGTCCATGATTTGTGCATCTGAAAGTCCGAGGCGCTTTGCAATAGCATAGACAACTGCGCAGTTATAGCGGTTATGCTCACCGGTCAGAGCAATATCTGACGGAACGGCACAGGTTTCACCGCGATAATATACCGTATGGCCGTTCAGCAGCGAAACATCAGCAGATTCGTCATTCTTCACAAGGCGCAGAACCTCTGCGCGGCAATCACCTGCTGCCGGAAGTGACGGTTCTCCGCAGATCAGCAGATCGCCTTCCTGCTGATTACGATAAATATTCTCTTTGCAGTAAGCATAGTATTCAAACGTGCCGTAATGATCGAGATGTTCCTCATACAGATTCAGAAAAACTGCTGTTTTCGGTGATACATGGTTATATTCAAGCTGATGCACACCGATCTCCATAACGATCACAGTTTCGGGCGTGATCTGCTCATACAGTTCTGCAGTCGGAATGCCGATATTGCCGCCGAGTACCGACGGTACGCCGGCTTCATGCAAAACATGATACAGCAGAGAGGAAGTCGTTGATTTGCCTTTTGTTCCAGTAATACCGATACATTGTGAACGATATGCAGACAGAAACAGTTCCGTCAGCGAGGTAACACGGCAATCAAGTTTATCCGGCTGGTATTCCGGCTGCAAAACGATTCCCGGACTTTTGAACACAATATCATAATCCTTCACAGCCGCCTGATAATCCTGACCGATATGCAGTACAGCACCGACCGGCGCGTCCGGAATTGCTTTTGCATCGGAAATGCCGAGGCATTGATAACCGCCCACCTGCATGATGCGGCGATACAACGCCCTGCCCTCTCTGCCGAATCCCAACAGCAGAACACGTTTTCCGTCTATCATCTCTTGAAGTTTTCTGAGCAGCATGATTTTTCTCCTTTTTCATAGCACCCGCAGCATATCTGCGCCGCAGGCCTGTAATGATAATATGATTCTGTTGTTTACCAGCCAAGCCATGCGTGAATCTCACGGCACAGCTTTGCAGCCGCTTTTTCATGCGTCAAAGCAGAAGGATGCCAGTCAACCGCCATTCCGTCCGCTTCATCCTGCATATCAAAGCGCATTGTCCGGATACGGTCATCACCGTTTTCTGCTGAATATCCGGAAACGGCAAGTTCAACCGCGCTGCACAGCGTCTGCCCCATTGTTCCGAGTGTGCAGAGGATCGGAACATCCGGATTCCTGCGTCGAACTGTATGCAGGAATGTGCGATACGCCTTTGCAAAATCTGCTTGTTTTTCTGCATCATCTCCGGTATAGGATGCATCATTTGTGCCAAGATTGATGACCACAAGATCAGACCGAACCGCAAAATCCCAGAGATCATCGTCAATCGTTCGGCTGTCCTCAATTACGGCAGCACAATGCCCGATCTGCCGATACAGCGGCGGTACAAGATGTAGCGTATCCGCGAT
Organism: Oscillospiraceae bacterium; assembly: GCA_045628085.1. GTDB lineage: Bacteria > Bacillota > Clostridia > Oscillospirales > Ruminococcaceae > Firm-04. The sequence continues at coordinate 54,813 of JAZQOZ010000148.1, forward strand.
GCCGTCAGCCGTATAACCGGAAATAATGCCGTAACCGCTATAGCAGACCATGCTGTAATCGGCATTCAGCCGTGCCGCAGTCAGATAGGCATAGGATTTTTCTGCGTTTTCAGTTGACGTCCGGAACATCTCGCCGCACTGACCGTCTATGCCGTAGCCGCAGGTGATCGAATCACCGATAAACTCTATACGGCGGCAATGATCGGCAGCAGGCAAAAACACATTCTCCTGATACTGCTGCCGGACAGCCTGTGAAACTGCAATGCGGATCCCCTGTATGCCCAGTGCAGACATTGCAGATTCAGACAGCTTCACCAGACGAACCCATGCGATCACATTCTCATCATTCGGATGCTGAATCGTCAGTATTCGTTCCGGTTCTGTCAGCAAAGCATCTGCAATCAGTGTTTCATTCAGATATACAGCATAGCGAGCCGCACACGCCGCAGTCTGATATGCAGAATCTGCAATCAGACGAAGCGTACAGGTTCTGCCGCGAAAGCCGAATGCAATTCCGCTTGCAGAATGACTGCACCAGAGCGTATCCGTATTCGCATGATAAGATGTTCTGCCAAGCTGCTTTGCACGATTTGCCGGAATGCATATATGATGCATTGCAGCACTCCCCCTGTCCGGTTCTGTAACATCAGACAAATTATCGCAGATATGTTGATTTTCGTTCATATAAAAACTCCGTAGATCAGTCGGTGTGGTTTCTTTCACGGATTCTCAATGTATATTATATCAAAATCGGTTGCAAAAAGCAACCATTTATGATATAATTATAGCAGCATCATGAAAAGGAGGCGGATTCGATGATTCCGATTTCACCCAGACTGCTTTGCTGTGCGGCAATGCTGAAAGGGAATGTTGTATGCGATATCGGTACAGACCATGCCTATCTTCCCGCCTATCTGATTCAAAGCGGAAAGGCAAAACAGGTCATTGCAACAGATATCAAGCAAGGTCCTTTGAACAGCGCAAAGGGCACTCTGAAACGATTCCATGTTGAACAGGATATCAAGCTCGTACTCTCAGACGGTTTCGCAAAAGTCGAACCAAAGGGTATTACTGACGCAGTCATTGCCGGAATGGGCGGTGAAACGATACGCGATATCCTTGCAGCACCGAGTGCGGCTTTCATAAAGAAAAATGTCAATCTTGTCCTTCAGCCGATGACAAAAGCAGAAATACTGCGGACATGGCTCGCGGAAAACGGATTTGAAATTGCAAAGGAAACTGCGGTCAAGGATACTCACGTTTATACTGTCATGCAGGCATCCTATACCGGCGAGATCCAGACACTCACGCCTTTGCAAAGCTATCTCGGCAAACTTCGGAGAAACGATCCGCTGACGAAAATCTATATCGCAGGCATACAGGAACGTCTGCATACCAAATGCAGCGGACTTCGTGAAGCAGGCAATGATGCCGAAGCAGATATAATTCTTGCACTGCTGAACGAGATCAATGCATGGCTGAGTCCAAATCAGGGGTGAAAAAATGACAATTCAGGAGATATATCAGATCTTAGATGATTTTGCACCGTTTTCTTTACAGGAATCCTATGATAATTCCGGTCTGCTTGTCGGCGATCCGCAGCAGAATGTCCGGACGGTTCTCCTCACACTGGATATCACGATCCCGGTTGTGAATGAAGCCGTTCAAAAACGCGCAGACCTGATTCTTGCACATCATCCGGTTATCTGGCAGCCGCTGAGAAGTCTCTCACCGGCACATCCGGTCTGGCATCTCGTCCGGCATCAGATCGGCGCGATCTGCTCACATACCTGCTTTGACATTGCAGAAGGCGGTTTGAATGACAGCTTCGGAACATGGATCAGCAAGACGATCCCCCTGCAAAACGAGCGTTTTCCGCTTACGGTTCTATCCAATGACCGCATACTCGGCAAAGCTGCCGATCTCGTCACGGAAACCAATGCCGATACACTTGCATCACAGCTCCGCGATGTACTCGGCTGCAATTCGCTGCGCTATTATTGCGGCAAAAAGGCCGATTCTATCCGCAGGATCGCATGGTGTACCGGAAGCGGCGGCGATTTGATCCAGGATGCGATCCGTGTCGGTGCGGATGCTCTGATCACCGGCGACTGCAAGCACAGCATTTGGGCTGAGGCACAAAATCGTGATTTCACATTGTTTGACTGCGGTCACTTTGAAAGTGAAGTCATCATTACTGAGAAATTCCGGGAGATCCTTGCATCCCGTGCGCCGGATCTGACGATCCTCGATTCTGAAACGGGAACAAAACCGTTTTTTCAAACAATATGATGAACAGCCGGAGCTGCCTGACTCCGGCTGTTTTCTTATCCTATGCTATAATTCTTGATATCGTAGACTTCTATCATCGTATCAAAATCAAACAGCAGACAAACGCCTGCCAGACGAGAACCGTCGTAGTAGCGATAAATCGTTGTGTAAACAGTCTGCGAACCGCTGTTGTCTTCCATCAGCCAAAGTTCACAGGTATAACGCTTTCCGCTGACACTCACCAAAGATGACTGTTCACAGGTAAAAATCATCCCGTTATGGTCTTGTGTCCCAAAAAAGTATTCATTCAGCTTCGGTACATACGCCTCAGCATCTTCCTTCCATGACTTTCCGGATTTTTTCTGATAGCCGGCACTGCTTTTCCGGTAAGTGAAATGTTTCATAAACATCGAATTCTCAGAACCGGTTTTCACATCAAGAATATCCTCAACACCATTATGCGTGTAATCATACTCTGACATGATATTCTGAAGATTCTGCTTTTCGTCAAACATATACATTGCAGCCTGAACCTGAATCGGCTGACCTGCGATCTCATCCGTTAAGGCGCGGGCATGATTGCCGGATCCTTCGATCGTTTCCTCGATGATCGCTTCTCCTTCTCGATAGTCAAAATGCAGATTCTGGAGAACGGCATGATAAAAATTACATTTTCTGCCAAACAAGCCGATGCAGACGATCACTGCCAATACAATCAGAACAATGTATTTCACGGTTGGATGTCGTTTGGCTGACTTGGATTCCTCCGAACCGCAATATGGAACGAATCCTTCCTCCGGTTTTTCATCTTCTTCCGGATGCGGAAGAACCGCAAGCGTGACCTTCTCGTTTTCGTCCATCACGACTCCTTTTTCTGTTCGGAAGCATCTTCTTTTGCCGTCAGCTTATTTAACAGCATTGTCAGCAGCATGATAACACCGATCACAATAAAAATACCGAGCATACCCAGCCCCATATACCGCAGATTTTCTACAAAATTCATCGGCTCTATCGAAGCAGTCAGAAACATCATCAAAGCACTCCTTTCGGTCACTTACAGAAAGAAATTCAGGATCAGGCCGCCGGCGATGACCGAAGCGATCTGACCGGACACATTGACACCCGTTGCCTGCATCAGCAGGAAATTCGTCGGATCTTCTTTCAGAGCCATTTTATGCACAACTCTGCCGGACATCGGGAAAGCGGAAATACCTGCCGCACCGATCATCGGATTGATTTTCTTTTTCAGGAACAGATTGAGGATCTTGGCAAAGATCACGCCGCCTGCCGTATCAAAGATAAATGCGACCAGACCGAGTCCGAGAATCAGGATCGTATCCCATTGCAGGAACTGTTCCGCCTGCATCTGCGATGCGATCGTAATGCCGAGGAAGATCGTCACGAGATTGGCAAGAACTTTTTGTGCAGTTTCGGAAAGACTGTCCAGAACACCGCATTCACGAATCAGATTGCCGAACATCAGGAAACCGACAAGTGCAACCGATTCAGGCGCGATCAGACCTGCAATAATCGTGATGCAGATTGGGAACAGAATACGTGTGGTCTTGGAAACCGGTTTCTGCGTATACTCCATGCGGATCATTCGTTCCTTCTTGGTTGTCAGCAGCTTGATGATCGGCGGCTGAATGATCGGAACAAGTGCCATATACGAATACGCTGCAACCATGATCGCACCGATATAGTTGGATTGCAGCTTCTGACCGACAACGATCGAGGTCGGCCCGTCTGCTGCACCGATGATTGCAACTGAAGCAGCATCCTTCAGATCAAAGAACATGGAAGCCGTGCAGAGCGTGAAGAAAATACCGAACTGTGCAGCCGCACCGAACAGCATCAGCAGCGGATTCGACAGCAGCGGCCCGAAATCGATCATCGCGCCGATACCGATGAACAATATCAGCGGGAATAATTCATTTGCGATTCCGGCATAATACAGAATACTCAGCGGCCCTTCTGATAACCCCTGTGTCACTGCACCGGAAAGCGGCAGATTCACAAGGATCGCGCCGAATCCCATCGGGAGAAGGAGCGTCGGCTCCATATCCTTTTTCACCGCAAGATAGATCAGAATGCCGCCGATCAGCCACATCACGATCATTTTGGGTTCCAGATTGAGAAGATTTTGATACAAGACCTCCATAATTCTGTTCCTTTCATGTCAAAAATAAGAATAAAAAAACAGACCTTTATCGCTCCGCAGTGATCTGACCGGGCGATAAAAGTCTTGCCGTTTGAGTTTCGTGCGGACACTGAACGTGTCGGGCATGACGTCACGAACAACAATTTTCCTGCGAAAATTGCCGGCTACTCCCTTTTACCTCTCATAGTTTATCATATTTTCCGCTAAATGTCAAGCATTTTTTCAGAATCCGGTTCTTTTCTTTGATGCAGGGTTGATTCTTGACAGACATATTCAAATATGATATACTGAATCAGTGAAGCTGAATTTTATTCTTAATATCCGAGGTCATATCATCATGAATGAACTGTATCAGCCAATCGAAAGACTGACAGGAGTCGGCGAAAAGCGTGCCGTGAAATATCATAAACTCGGCATTCATACGCCCTACGACCTGCTGTTTCATTTTCCGCGAACCTATATTGATTTTTCAAAGCCGATCATGATCGCAGATGCCGAAAACGGCATCCCCTGTGCTGTTCGCTGTACTGTTGTGCAGAAAATGGCCGTCGCTTTTGTCCGCAAGGGATTTTCAATATACCGTGTTCTGGTTACAGACGGCATATCCGATATGCTGCTCGTATTCTACAATACCCCTTTCATCTATCAGGTCATGAAAGCAGGCGAGGAATACTACGCTTACGGTAAAATAACGGGCGGATTTCTGCGCCGTGAAATGCAGGCACCGCAGGTTCAGAAGACAGACAGTGCGATGCTGCTTCAGCCTGTTTATCCCCAGACAACCGGTCTGACAAGTCCGATGATGCGCACAAATATTCTGCGTGCGCTGACAATTCTCGAACAGCAGCCGATCGAAACACTTCCGTCCTCGCTCATGCAGGATTATCAACTCATGCCGCTGACAGCCGCACTGCGAACTGTTCACAGACCGAATACGCCGGAAGAACTCGCAGCAGCACGGCATCGCCTTGCCTTCGAGGAACTATTGCAATTTCAGCTCGGAACACTGATGCTGAAACAGAAAAGCATCGGACAAACGGCCGTTTCCATGTCTGCATCCACATCTATACAGGATTTTTATGATCATCTTCCTTTTACTTTGACAAATGCGCAGGATCGCGCAATCCATACCATTTGCAGAGATCTTTGCAGTGCAAAGCCAATGAACCGGCTCTTGCAGGGCGATGTCGGCAGCGGAAAAACTGCCGTTGCCGCTGCTGCTGCTGCTTTTACCGTAAAAAACGGAATGCAGACAGTCCTTATGGCTCCGACAGAAATCCTTGCACATCAGCATTTACAGACAATGACGGAATTTCTTTCACCGCTTGGGATTCAGCCGGTGCTTTTGACAGGCTCAACGAAAGCGAAAGAAAAACGCGAAATCAAAAAACAAATTGCTGACGGTACGGTCTCTGTAATTATCGGAACACACGCCGTCATTCAGAAAGATATTGCTTTTTCTGCACTCGGTCTGGTCATTACAGATGAACAGCACCGTTTCGGTGTTGCACAGCGTGCTGCACTTGCAGAAAAAGGCGGCTGCCCGCATAAACTGGTTATGTCAGCTACACCGATTCCGCGCACACTGGCTCTGATCGTTTACGGTGATCTGGATATCACACTGCTCGATGAAATGCCGAAAGGCAGACTGCCCATCCAGACCTTTGCCGTAACCGGCGGATATCGGGAACGTGCATACGGGTTTATCCGCTCACATCTGGATTCCGGCGAACAGGCATATCTTGTCTGTGCGATGATCGAAGAATCTGATACGCTTGAAAATGTTCAGGCAGCGGAAACCTATGCCGAAACATTGAAGCAAGGTGCATTTCGGGATTACCGGATCGGACTGCTGCACGGCAGAATGAAACCGGCTGAAAAAGAAACGGTCATGGCTGCAATGAAAGCGCATGAAATAGACCTGCTCGTCTGTACAACTGTTGTCGAAGTCGGTGTTGATGTTCCGAATGCAACGATGATCCTGATTGAAAACGCAGACCGTTTCGGACTCGCACAGCTTCATCAGCTCCGCGGCAGAGTCGGCAGAGGAACTGCACAAAGCTATTGCATCCTTATAACAGACAGCAAAAATGAAGATGCACGCGATCGTTTGAAAATCATGAGCCGAACATCCAATGGCTTTGCGATTGCCGAGGAAGATCTCCGTTTACGCGGACCGGGTGACTTTTTCGGTCATGCACAGCACGGTATGCCGCCGCTGATGCAGGCAGCGTTTTGCAGCAATATGCCGCTTGTTTCCGAAACACAAATGGCAGCAAAGCAGCTGCTCGAAGCAGATCCGGATCTAAGTCTTCCCGAGCATCGCGCACTGCGAACCGCAGTATTACAGTTGTTTGAGAAAAACGGTGAAAACGGTCTGAACTAATTTGTCTTCACTCCCCTATCGCCAGATTTGTAACAGTTGCACTGTATTCAAACATTTTTTTAGTGTGTACTGTGCAATTAAACAAAACTCGACAAATTTCAATTTTTCTCTTGACATTTTCGAGTATTTGCGGTATAATAACAAAGTCGTCTGACGGAAGCGCAGCACTTCCTGAGATGATGAAATGGCCTGGTAGTTCAGTTGGTTTAGAACGCCGCCCTGTCACGGCGGAGGTCGTGGGTTCGAGTCCCATCCAGGTCGTATGCCTCTTTAGCTCAGTAGGTAGAGCAGGGGACTGAAAATCCCCGTGTCGTTGGTTCGATTCCGACAGGAGGCATTCAAATGCGGATTTAGCTCATCTGGTAGAGCGCCACCTTGCCAAGGTGGAGGTAGCGGGTTCGAGCCCCGTAATCCGCTTATCGCGGTTTGGAAATATCCTTATCGTGTAAATAATCCGGAACTTTTCGTTCCGGATTTTTTTATTGCCCTTATTCTTTCGGTTTGCATTGCAAAATGCCGAATGATACTGTCGTGGTCAGAGAAGAAAGACTGTCGAGCTTTGCGATATCGCGCTCTGAAGTCTTATGGATATACGGTGTCATTGCAAATAATGCTTTCAGGTGTTCAGCAGGAACAGTGATCGAAGCTGTTACCCGTTCAAAATTCGTCAATACGAAGCCGTCAGGCGCAGTTTCGACAGGTTTGTTCTCATAAGGAACTTCATAAACTGCCTGTTTCAGTTCCCAGAGATGCTTTTCAAGCGGAATCACGCGCAAAAGCATTCCATCCGGTTTGAGTATACGCCGAAATTCCTGCGGTTCACAGGGCGCAAATAAATTCAGAATACAATCACAGGATTGATCGGCAACCGGAATATGATTAACTGATGCAACCGCCCAGTGTGCATCCGGAATCCCCTGCTGTTTTGCACGAACCGCCGCAAACCGCAGAATATCCGGTGAAATATCAATTCCGCATAATGCCGCTTGCATACCGTTTTGACGCAGCATCGCCGTGACGGCACAGGAATACCATCCCTCTCCGCAGCCGACATCCATGATCGCTGCCGGCTGCTGCTGCGCAATGATCTCGCATAGGCGGTCAAGCAATATTTTATAGTATCCTGCATTGAGGAACGTCTGACGCGCCTTCGCCATTTCAGCATCATCTCCGCGCTGACGGCGGCTTTGCCGCATAAGCAAATTGACATATCCGGATTTTGCACGGTCAAAACAATGGCCTTTTTCACAAGCATAGCGTTTTTGCTCCGCTGTCAGATCACCGCTGCATATCGGACATATAAGATTCATATTCATTGTCAGCTCCTATCATTGAAAAGCAGTACAGAGCATTTTCTGTACTGCTTTCCTATTTCATAATGTGTATTTACTCCCTGCGCAGTTCATCCAGAACTTCACGCAGTGTCATATCATTTTCTTTTGCAATTTCGGCGATATCTTCATATTCCGGCTTGCATCTGGCAATACCGAATCCGGATACCGATTTTGACCTTACCGTTCCGAAACGTGTCTTTTCTTCGGTGATCTGCCTTTCCAATACAGCCCTTTCACATAGATGCATCCGAATGCCGATGGTCGAAGTATGCCGGAATATCAGCCGCATCATATCCGCCTTCTGTTCCAAGTCACACAGACATACAAGCAGAATACCGGGACGGCTTTTCTTCATCATAACAGGGACGGTAAACACCTCACGCGCTCCGGCTTCACGCAGAATCTCCTGCGCAAATCCAAGCTCCTCCCCTGTCATATCGTCTACATTGCAGATCAGTTCGGCAATCTGAGCAGATTCATTCTTCATCTCGCCCCAAAATGCGCGAACACAATTCAGCCGCTCGAACTGCTTTTTTCCAAATCCATATCCGATCTGCTCCGTCCGAATCATCGGCATCTGCCCAAAATCATCTGCAAAATGTTTCAGAATCGCAGCACCGGTCGGTGTGCATAATTCTCCTTCTATACCGCTGCTGTAAATCGGAATATCACGAAGAAGATATGCCGCTGCCGGTGCGGGAACAGGAAGAATCCCATGCGCACACCGCACACTTCCGCTGCCGACATGAACCGGAGATACAATTACACGTTCCGGATGCAGCATTTCCATCAGCAGACAAACGCTGACAATATCTGCGATCGCATCCAGTGTGCCGACCTCATGAAAATGGATATCCGAAACCGGAACGCCGTGTGCATGACTTTCTGCATCTGCAAGCAGCTGATATACTGCGCAGGCATTTTCTTTTACGGATTCTGATACATTCAAATTCTGGATTTTTGAAAGCACATCCTGCAAAGATGAATGGCTGTGTCCGTGACTGTGTTCATGATGATGCTCAGAATCATGATGGCGGTCGTGATGATGATGCGCATGACTATGCACTGAATCATGCACATCTTCAGATATCTCCTCCGTACCGTGGATACGGACGTTTACCTGTGTACCGCACACACCGAGCTGTGACACTGTTTCAGCGGATACTTTCACGCCGTCCAGTCCGATTGCATTCATCTGTGCAAGAAAAGCATCAGGTTCAGGCAGAAGTGCAAGCAAAGCCGCAGTCAGCATATCCCCTGCCGCACCCATACTGCATTCAAGATAGAGTGTTTTCATGCGTTCCTCCGATATGATTGATCTGACTCGCCTGATAACCGGCACCAAATCCGTTGTCGATATTCACAACACTGACACCGCTTGCGCAGGAATTGAGCATAGAAAGCAATGCAGATACGCCGCCGAATGATGCACCGTATCCGACGCTGGTCGGCACAGCGATCACAGGACAGTCAGCAAGACCGCCGATCACGCTTGCAAGCGCACCTTCCATACCGGCAACCGCAACGATCACAGCCGCCGACATGATCTCATCAGTATGTGCAAGCAGTCTGTGCAGACCGGATACACCGACATCATAGAGCCGAACAACACGGTTTCCGAGTGCTTCCGCAGTAAAAGCGGCTTCTTCGGCAACAGGCATATCACTTGTACCGCCGGAAGCGACAACGATCGTTCCGTGTCCGGAAGGTTCCGGCATATCACCGATCAGACCGATCTGACCTGCCGCGTAATACTGAAAAGGTATTTCCGCAGCAATTTCGGCAGCCTTTTCGGAAGAAATCCGCGTGATCAGAATACGCTCCTGACCGTTTTCCTGCATAGCGCGAATGATCCCGATGATCTGCTCAGAAGTTTTGCCGGCTCCGTAGATCACTTCCGGAATCCCCTGCCGCAAACCGCGATGCAAGTCGATTTTCGCGTAGCCGATATCAGCAAAAGGTGCTTGCTTCAAGCGCAGCAGTGCCTGTTCCGGTGAAACATCATGTTCCGCGACTGCCGACAGCAATTCTAAAATCTCTTGTTTATCCATTGTGTTTCTTCATCAGCACCGCATGAAGCGTTCCAAACGGATCTTTTATCAGTACGCTCACAAGCCAGATCACAAGTGCAAGCGCCGTCACTGAAAGACCGAGAATTGTCTGATCAAGCATTTCAGCAGACGATACATGAAAGATATCCGCACCGGAACTTAGATAGGAAGCAGCCGTATCCACAAACCACATCAGAGAAGCGCCCCAGAATATCAGACAAAGCAGCCCGATATTCAGTTTCCGTGCCTTGCTGTTCGTATACCATATAATAGTGGCGAAAATGGCTGCAAAAACCGTAATCAGCAAGGTCATGAATGCTGCACCTCTGTCAGAACCGGGCAAGATGTGCTGACTTTTCTTTTATTATGCATTCGGGTGACGACAGCGGCCATGCATCCCCATACAGCCGTTACAAGAAGTGCCATAGCCACTCCCGATGTTGCCATTTCATGCAGCATTCCGGCACGATCTGCGGCAGCAGCAGTCAGAAACGGAAAATACGGCGTGACCTCACCGTGCCAGATATGCTCAAACGCAACAAGCGCTGAACCGCCCCAGAGCAGTTTATTCAGCCAGCCAAGCTTTTCAGAAAACGGGATTGCATTATCTGCTGTATCAACGGAATTTTTCTCATGCTTTTTGACAACGGCTGTCGCAATGGTCGTTACGATCGCCTCTGTTGCAGGAACAATAAAACAAGCCATAGTACATTTCTCCTTATTCATACAATACTTCATTCAGACTGCCTGTACGGTAGCCGGAAAGATCAAGCGTGGTATACTGAAAACCGAGCGTGCGGAATGTCTCGGAGATCTCTGAACGATATCGAAGTAAACCGGAAAAATCATCCGGCATCACTTCGATCCGGGCGATGTTTCCGTGAATCCGTACACGGAGCTGACGAACCCCAAACTGTTTCAGATATTGTTCTGCACGCTCTGCCATTGAGAGATTCTCCGCGATAATCGTATCTCCATAGGGAATGCGGGAAGCCAGACAAGCGGCAGACGGCTTATCCGATGAAGGCAAATGCATCGCACGCGATAATATCCGTATCTCCTGCTTTGTCAGCCCTGCCTCACACAGCGGACTTTGAATCTTCAATTCTTTCAGTGCCTGCATTCCCGGTCGATAATCAGTCAGATCGTCTGCATTAGAGCCATCTGCAACAACTGCGATTCCTTCATCATCTGCAATTCTCAAAATGTTCTGAAAAAGCATCTTTTTGCAGTAATAACAACGATTCGGCGGATTGCCGCAAATCTCCGGATACGCAAGAACATCTGCACGAAAAACGATCTGCCGGATATTCTGTGCAGTACAAAAAACGGCTGCTTCCGCAAGCTCACAGCGCGGAATAAATGCGGAATCCACTGTCACGGCAGTTAAACGGCAGCCGAGGATCTGTTTTGCAGCCGCAAGCAGAAATGTTGAATCCACACCGCCTGAAAATGCCACAGCCAGACTGCGGTATGATCCGAGGATTTTTTTTAGCACAGCAAATTTCGTTTCAAGAGCATCCAATCAGACCGCCTCCATAAGCATTATATCACAAATGCAGATGAAAAGCAATGGCAGATTCAAAAATAATATAAACGCTACGACATTCAGGATATGCGGTATAATTATCTGTTTCCGGATCATACTATAGAACGAAGGCGAAACAGCGCCGTTCAGACCGGTATCGGGATTCCGCACGGTAACGGTCTGCATCCGATGCGGAATCATGGTGAATCATTATGAATGAACAAAATGCACCGCTTTGGCGGAACGGTCAGATTCCTTCTTCCGACGATCAATCCGGCTCACAGAATGATGCCGAAAGACAGGCACAGCAGCAGAATCAGAAAAGCGAAAAAAACAAAAGAAAGCACTGACGAAAAAACAGCACACGCATTTTCTGCGTGTGCTGTTTCATAAGAATGATACAATTATCAGCCGATTACACGGACACGGATGACACCGTCAATCGTCTTCATGTTATCAGCAATCGCATTTGCATCAGCACCGGTCACGTCGATCATGGTGTATGCAAAATCCTTGCGGCTTGCATTGACCATGTTCTCGATGTTGCCGCCTGCTTCGCTGACCATCTGTGTCAGCGGTGCAATGACAGCCGGAATATTCTTGTGCAGAATGCAGATCTTCTGACCGACAGCATTCATCTCAGCGTTTGCAAAGTTGACGCTGTTCTTGATGTTGCCGTTCTCGATGTAATCAACCAGTTCTTTGCAAGCCATTACAGCGCAGTTGTCCTCAGCATCTTCAGTAGAAGCGCCGAGGTGCGGGATCGCAATGACACCTTCCATACCGGCAGTCTTTGCATTCGGGAAGTCCGTGACATACTTGCGGACCTTACCGGACTTCAGAGCTGCTTCCATTGCATCATCATCAACCAGAAGATCACGAGCAAAGTTCAGAATGATAACGCCGTCCTTCATCATAGCGATGGTATCAGCATTGATCATCTTCTCAGTTGCAATGCTCGGATCCGGATTCTGAACCAACGGTGTATGAACGCTGATGATATCGCAGTTTCTGAAGATCTCCTCACGAGTCTTTACGTGATGGATCGAACGGGAGAGATTCCATGCAGCTTCAACAGAGATATACGGATCGCAGCCGTAAACTTCCATACCGAGGTGAACAGCAGCATTACCGAGCTGGCTGCCGATTGCGCCCAGACCGATGATACCGAGCTTTCTGCCCTTGATCTCGGTGCCGGCAAACTTTGATTTTCCCTTCTCGACCAGATCCGAAACTTTCGCTTCATCCTTTACGGTCTGAACCCAGTTGATACCGCCGACAACGTCACGCGATGCAAGCAGCATACCTGCCAGTGCAAGCTCCTTCACGCCGTTTGCGTTAGCGCCCGGTGTATTGAAAACAACGATACCTTCCTCAGCGCAGCGCTCGAACGGGATATTGTTATAACCAGCACCTGCTCTTGCGATTGCAAGGAGATTGCTGCCGAATTCCATCTCGTGCATAACAGCAGAACGAACGAGAATCGCATCCGGATTTTCAACGGTATCTGCAACCTGATAGTTCTCGCCGAGTGTGGCAAGACCAACAGGAGAAATCTTATTCAGTGTCTGAATCTGATACATAATAATCTATCCTTTCTGAACAAACTTAATATCTGGGGGTAAATATAAAGACAAACAGCAAAATAACAGCCAAGACCAGTGTTCCTATGCCCAATAAAAGCAGCAAACTGGTATCAAGGACAGTCTGAGCCATCGGATGATTCAGGAGATATACGTTTTTTGGATCTTCTCCGAAAAATTTGACTGAAACAGTACCGCCTACGTCAAATTCCGGAAACTTTGCAATCACATCATCAGTCACCGTTACATTTAAGGGAACTGTTTTCAGTGATCCGTCTGACAAAGTTACATCTACAACAGGATACCTTATACCGACAGCATTTGTAATTGCGTTCACAGCCATACCGTCTAATCCGTGCATTCCGCTCTTAAACCGTTGATAACCGGTGATATGCACATCCTGAAAATGAGGCTGATCATAATATGTTTTTTTCTGATATATACCGATACCGATCAGGATTATGCCTGCAACGAATACGATAAAAACCAGACTCATGCGTTTTCTGCTTCAAACTTCTTCATGAACTCGACGAGCTTCTCAACGCCTTCGATCGGCATTGCGTTGTAGATGGAAGCACGCATACCGCCGACAGTTCTGTGGCCCTTCAGGTTCTCAAAGCCTGCTGCCTTTGCCTCTGCAACAAACTTCTTGTCAAGTTCCTCATTGCCGGTAACAAACGGAACATTCATCAGAGAGCGATCCTTCTTCTCGACAGTGCCCTTGAACAGCTTGCTCTGATCGAGGAAATCGTAAAGGATCTTTGCCTTCTTCTCGTTGTGAGCCTTCATGCCCTCAAGACCGCCCATCTTCTTGATCCACTTGAAGACCTTACCGCAGATGTAGATGCCATAGGTAGGCGGAGTGTTATACAGAGAATCATTCTCAGCCTGAATCTTCCAGTCGCACATGGTCGGGCAAGCCTTGAATGCAGGGCCGTCAGCGATCAGATCTTCACGGACAATCACGATCTGGACACCGGCAGGGCCGACATTCTTCTGAACACCGCCGTAAACAACGCCGTACTTGGATACATCAATCGGCTCAGACAGGAAGCAGGAAGATACATCAGAAACAAGAATCTTGCCCTTGGTGTTCGGCAGCTCCCAGAACTTTGTGCCGTAAATTGTATTGTTTTCGCAGATGTAAACATAGTCAGCATCTTCCGGAATATCGAGATCGGAGCAATCCGGAATATAAGAGAAGGTCTTGTCAGCAGAGGAAGCAACACGAACGACCTCGCCGTACTTCTCAGCTTCGGAAGCAGCCTTCTTTGCCCACTGACCTGTGATGATATATGCAGCCTTGCCGTTCTTCATCAGGTTCATCGGAACTTCTGCAAAGACCAGAGAAGCACCGCCCTGCAGGAAGATGACCTTGTAGTTATCCGGAATGTTCATCAGGTCACGAAGATCCTGCTCAGCTTCCTTAATGATCTGGTCATAAGCCTTGGAACGATGGCTCATCTCCATAACGGACATACCGGTTCCGCGGTAATCCATCATTTCCTCTGCTGCTTCCTTCAGAACTTCTTCCGGCAGAACAGCCGGGCCTGCACTGAAATTGTAAACTCTGCTCATTGTAATAGCCTCCATTTAATCATATTCGGAAAGACTGTCTTTTGACCGTATAGAACGCCACAGTATCAATCCTGTATATAGTATACTATATTTATAAGCCTGTTGTCAAGTGAAAAAAGTAAGATTGTGAAAAAAATAACAATTTTATGAATACAGCACAAAATATCCCGCCAATCATAAAATAAACCATCCGTATTTCAATCCATTTTCATTTTTAATTCGCGTGCTTTCCGCCGTTCTTCTGCTTCATGCAGCGACATCGGACATCCGCAGTAATCCTGCCGATATAATTCATATTCTGCCGAAAGCGCAACCGAACGCGCATAACCGCCGCGTTTCTTGAAATCCGACGGCAGATATCTCACAGACTGCCCTGCCGCGATCTGTTCACCGCAGGCATTGATATACGGTGCATTTTTATGCGGACTGACCGTCAGAGTTGTCGTGAAATAATCACACTGATATTGAATTGCTGCTGAAAGGGATTCCCGCATTCGCTGCGCGATACATTTCTCGCAGCGCTCCCCCATTTCCGGTGTGTTTTCCACGCCTTTGACCGCATCCCAGAACGGCTGATCGTCATACGGCGGCGCGATCAGTGTGATCGGATGCGGATGCTGCAGTTTATCAAGAAGCTGTTTCTGTGTTTCGAGTCTGCGGTCATATTCCGATTCAGGAGCGATATTCGGGTTATAATAAAACAATACAATTTCAAAATACGGTATGAGCTGTTCCAATACCGCCGTACTGCACGGGCCGCAGCAGCTATGCAGGAGCAGCTTTGGGACAGTTCCCGTTGGGATCGCTGCGATTTCCTGCTCCATTTCCTTATGATATTGCCGCTTTTCCATTATTCAAATCCCTCACCATAAATACATCGGAACGGACAGCATCGTTATACTGTTCTGTTTCGGTAAAGCCTGCTTTGCGGTAAAGCCGCAGTGCTTTTGTGCTTGTCAGCAGCGAATCCAGATACATTTTCTGATATCCGGCATTTTCAGCGTATGTAATCGCAGTTTCCAACAGCATTCTGCCGTATCCTCTGCCGTGATATTTTTCGAGAAGATAAAGCGATTTCAGTTCACAACGCTCAGCATTCAGTTTTCTGACTCCGACAGCACCGATCATCTTTTCATTGTCAAACATACACCAGAATTCAAGAAAATGTGACGGAATCTCCCGATAATAGGCGTGTCTTCCGTTCAGATCAAGCGCACGGAGGGATTCCGGCAGACATTTATCTAAAAAAGAGAATAATTCAGGTTCATATTCCTTTTGAAATTCCATCAGTTTTATTGATTCCATTCTGCTTGTCCTCTTTATAACAGAAAAGGACGGTTTCCCGTCCCTTTCATATTATTCAGCTGAAATCAGATAGAAATAGACCGGCTGTCCGCCGTGGAGCAGCGTAATTTCGATCTTATCCTTGAATTTTAAGCTAAGCTGATCGTAAAGCATCTGTGCCTTGTCCTCGGTCACATCTGCACCATAGATCACAGTCACATAGCTGGTATCGCTCTTGACCATTTTTTTGGTCAGTTTATAGGCAGCTTTATTGACATCCTTTTCAGTGAATGCCAGTTTGCCGTTATCCAGTGCAAGCACTTCATTCTTCTTGATTTTCTGACCGTCCAGTTCGGAATCACGCGCTGCAAATGTAACAGAACCGGAAGAAACGCGCTCAAAGGCTTTTGTCATCTGTGTACGATTCTCATTTGAATCAACAGTTTCATCATAAGCAAGCATTGCAGCAATGCCCTGCGGAATCGTTCTTGTCTGGAGTACGATCACATTTCGATTTGCAAGATTGATCGCCTGCTCTGCCGCCATGATAATATTCTTGTTATTCGGCAGAACAAAGACTGTCCGTGCAGGTGTTGCATGAATTGCTTTCAGGATATCTTCCGTTGACGGATTCATGGTCTGACCGCCCTTTACGACCTGATCGACACCGAGATCAAGGAATGTGCGCTCAAGACCGCCGCCTGCTGCAACAGCAACAAAGCCGAAATCCTTTGTCGGTTCAACAGGAACAACTTCCTGCTGCTTTACGATGCGAGCCTCTTTGACCTTGCCCTCATGCTGGATTCGCATATTTTCGACTTTCGGCTTCGGATCGTTGATAAAGTGACCGAATTCCAAAGCCTTTGTCAGTGCCATACCCGGTGCATCCGTATGCACATGGACTTTGATGATCTCATCATCTTCCACGACAACAACACAGTCGCCGATTGTTTCGAGATATGCACGCAGCTTTGCACCGTCAACCGATGCGTCATTCTTTTCGATGATATATTCCGTACAATATGTAAAGTTGATCTCCTCATCATACTGCGCAACAGCGGCGTTGAAATCGACCTTCGGATCAGGTGCGGCAGATTTTGCAGTATCAGATACTTCCTCCGGAAGTGCTGCACCCTTGAATGAATCCAGCATACCGCTGATAATAATGCAGAAACCTTGTCCGCCGGCATCAACAACATTTGCTTTTTTCAGAGCCGGAAGCATTTCTGTTGTCTGTTTCAGGACAGCATTCGCCTCATCGAGAACGCCCTGCCAGAAAGAAAGCGTATCCAAATCGGTTTTTGCAAGCTCCTGTGCCTTGTTTGCAGCCATACGGGATACAGTCAGGATCGTGCCTTCTGTCGGTTTCATGACTGCTTTGTATGCACCGGCAACACCAAGCTCCAATGCATTCGCGAAATCAGCATTTTCGGCAGTTGTCAGACCTGCAAGACCTTTTGAAAAGCCGCGAAACAGCAGCGATGTAATAACACCGGAATTTCCGCGTGCGCCGCGCAGCATAGAAGATGCTGCGACATCAGCGACTTCAGAAACAGTCGCATCATCAGGCAAAAGCTCCAACTCACGTTTCGCAGCGCTGATGGTCATGGACATATTGGTTCCGGTGTCGCCGTCCGGCACAGGATAAACATTCAGTTCATCCACTGAACGTCTTTGATTTGTTATCAGAATTGCAGCATGAATAATTGCTGCTTTCAGTTGTTTACCGCTAATCAAAACTAGCTCCTCCAATTCTCAGGCGCGAATGCCGTCAATATATACGTTGATCGCAGCAGGCTGTAATCCTGTCGCCTGTTCGATCGCATAGCGAACTTTATTCCGAATACTGTCGGTGATCGCTGTCATATTTGCACCGATACCGGTAATGATATGCAGATCAATCACAAGCTGATTCTGTTGTGCGCGCAGACGGATCCCCCTGTGAATATCGCTCGGGAACAGCTTGGTCTTGAGCGTTTCAAGCGGAGATGAGTCATTCAGGTCTGCAACACCAAAGCAATTTGTGACGGTATGCTCTATCAGGGAATAGAGGTAAGACTTCGTCACACGAATACTGCCAATATGGTTTTCAATCACGATCATATTGGGCACTCCTTTCTTAAAAGTCATATTATATTATAGCACAAAGCGAAGAAAAATACAAGAGGGAAGATTGACTTTTTCCGAATATTCAGTATTTTTTCAGATTTAACAGAAAGCGCCGCAAAACATTATCTGTTTCGCGGCGCTCATATTCAGATCAATCCAGAATCGTCAGATCAACATTCGGGAAGCAGGCTTTTGCAGCCTTTGCCAGCTGTGACGGAACAGCAACCATGCTGAGCGCATCACAATCTTCAAAAGCGTCTTCCTCCAGGATCGTAACATTGGCAGGTATATCCAGTGTCCGCAGCGCAGTACATTCAGAGAAAGCACCGGCGCAGATTTTTTGCAGCGTACTCGGGAATCGAACTTCTGTGATCGTTTCGAGTCCTGCACAAGCTCCCGGACGAATTTCGGTATAACCTTCCGGAATCGTCAAAACATCTTCACCGTGATAGATCTCCCGGCGGACTCGTCTTGTAAATCTTCCGTCACCGACATCAATCGTGTTTTCTTCCTGTACCTGTTCCTCAAGCCATGTGATCTGGACATTTTCATCGAACAGTTCTCCTGCAAGCCATTCAAGCTCACGCGGCATTGTTACGGATTCGAGCGCATCACAGCCTTCAAATGCATCCGAGGCAATTTCTTTAACAGAAAGCGGAATGAATACATTTTTCAGAGAAGTCGAATCAGAAAATGCGCCATTACCGATCTTAACAATCGTATTCGGCAAAATCGCAGATTCCATATTATCCAGACCTGCACAGGCACCTGCACGAATCTCAAAATATCCTGCCGGAATTTCAAGAACATCTTCACCGTGATAGCACTTGTTCCGCTCTTTTGCAGAGAATTTGCCGCCCTTCGGGATCTCGATATTTGGCTTTTCAGCAGATACGACACTGACAGGTGCAGAAACCGGTTTCGATTCAAATACGGAATCTTCCGGTTCAGACAGCACGCCGAGCGCAGAAAGCGCAGCTGTATCGAAATTGTGGCGGCGCCATGCGGACACTCTCGGCGCAGAAGTAAAATCATCATCAAACGCTGAAAGAACCGGCAGTGTGTCTTCACCAAGCGAATCCATACTTTCAAGCGTTGGAAGCTCAGCGGATTTCTCGGATTCGACTGCATCCGTTATATCCGGAGCAGGAATAATCAGTTCCGGTACAGTCAGTTCCGCAAACGATTCAGCAGGAATATCTGCGATTTTCTCAGTCTTGTCAAGCACAGGCTCAAATGCCGGAATCTCGTCAACTGTTTCGGTGACTTCATCAGCAACTGTTTCAGCCGTATCCTCTGCAACTTCCTCGATTGCATCAAGCACAGGCTCGATTGCCGGAATCTCGTCAACTGTCTCAGTGATTTCATCAGCAACTGTTTCGGTCGTATCCTCTGCAATTTCCTCGATTTCATCAAGCACAGGCTCGATTGCCGGAATCTCGTCAGCCGTTTCGGTGATATCATCGGCAACTGTTTCAGCCGTATCCTCTGCAATCTCCTCGATTGCATCAAACACAGGCTCGATTGCCGGAATCTCCTCAACTGTTTCGATGATTTCATCAGAAACTGTTTCAGCCGTATCCTCTGCAATTTCCTCGATTTCATCAAGCACAGGCTCAAATGCCGGAATCTCGGCAACTGTTTCGGTGATTTCATCAGAAACTGTTTCGGTCGTATCCTCTGCAATTTCCTCAATCGCATCAAGCACAGGCTCAAATGCCGGAATCTCGTCAGCCGTTTCGGTGATATCATCAGCAACTGTTTCAGCCGTATCCTCAGCAATTTCCTTGATTGCATCAAGCACAGGCTCAAATGCCGGAATCTCATCAACTGTCTCGTTGATTTCATCAACAACTGTTTCAGCCGTTTCCTCTGCAATTTCCTCGATTTCATCAAGCACAGGCTCAATTGCCGGAATCTCGTCAACTGTCTCGGTGATTTCATCAGCAACTGTTTCAGCCGTATCCTCTGCAATTTCCTCGATTTCATCAAGTACAGGCTCGATTGCCGGAATCTCGTCTACTGTCTCGGTGATATCATCAGCAACTGTTTCAGCCGTATCCTCTGCAATTTCCTCGATTTCATTGAGCACAGGCTCAAATGCCGGAATCTCGTCAACTGTTTCGGTGACTTCATCAGCAACTGTCTCAGCCGTATCCCCTGCTATTTTCTCGATTTCATCAAGCACAGGCTCGATTGCCGGAATTTCGTCAACTGTTTCGGTAAATTCATCAGCAACTGTTTCAGCCGTATCCTCTGCAATTTCCTCGATTTCATCAAGCACAGGCTCAAATACCGGAATCTCGTCTACTGTCTCGGTGATTTCATCAGAAACTGTTTCAGCCGTATCCTCTGCAATTTCCTCGATTGCATCAAACACAGGCTCAAATGCCGGAATTTCGTCAACTGTTTCAGTGATTTCATCGGCAACTGCTTCGGTCGTATCCTCTGCAATTTCCTCGATTTCATCAAGCACTGGCTCAAATGCCGGAATCTCGTCAACTGTTTCGGTGATTTCATCAGAAACTGTTTCGGTCGTATCCTCTGCAATTTCCTCGATTTCATCAAGCACTGGCTCGATTGCCGGAATATCGTCAACCGTTTCAGTTACTTCTTCAGCAGAGACTTCCTCGCCGGTGATTGCACTGATCGCATCAGCAATATCATCCGCAACAGGTTCAACTGCTCTCTCAGCAATTTCGTCAAGCACAGGCTCGATTGCCGGAATCTCGTCTACTGTCTCGGTGACTTCATCAGCAACTGTCTCAGCCGTATCCTCTGCAATTTCCTCAATCGCGTCAAGCACAGGCTCAAATGCCGGAATCTCGTCAACCGTTTCAGTTACTTCTTCAGCAGAGACTTCCTCGCCGGTGATTGCACTGATCGCATCAGCAATATCATCCGTAACAGGTTCAACTGCTCTCTCAGCAACTTCTGCGGCGGACGCAGTATTTGTATCAGAAATGATGTCAGAAACCTGCTCATCCGCTGCGGTTTCAACAGGCGTATCAAAGAATGTCAGCTTCACTTTCGGACATTCACGAATAAGCTCTGCTGAACGATCAGCGAACCTGCTCGGAATGACGATCTCCTGAAGATTCTCACATCCTACAAATGCTCGCACACCAAGAAAACGCAGTGAATTCGGCAAAACAACACGTTTCAAATTGGGGCATTCCACAAATGCAGCAGGTTCAACTGCCAGTAATCCTTCCGGACAAACAACCTCTTCCAGTTGATTCATCCGTACAAATGAACTTGTTCCGATCAGTCTGACAGACGGTGCCAGAACAAACCGTTTCATCGTATGCTTGCCGAGAAGACCGTGATACATATAAGAAGCGATAACCAGATAACCATTCGGTACAGTTACCGTGCCGTCAACTTCATCCAGTTCGACAACATCACTTGAAGTCAGAATCCATGGGCAATCCAATGTCAGCTGACGTACACGGACAGGTCTGGCATTTCCGAAATATACCAGAATCGACGGTTCACGCATAAACAGAACAGCAGCTGCATCACGGTCAAATTCTTCCGGCAGGAAGATGTCACGCAGACGCTCGCAATCATAGAAAGCTGCATAATCAAATTCTGTCAGTGCTTTTGGAACGGTCAGTGTCATCAATCGCTGATTATAACCAAAGGCATAACTGCAAAGACGGATCACACCAAGCGGAATTTCAAACTTCGTTTGATTAGACATTTCGGAAAGCGCAAGCGGCGCGATAACCGGATGCATCCGCATTTCCTTCAATCGTTCATTGAAATTACTGCACGCACGACTCAGCTCAAGCGTGAACATACGCTGTTCATTCACGGGCTGGAAATGCGGTGCGACAACATTCATAATACTTTCTGAAGGCTTTTGTTCATACAGCTTTGTCTGTCCGTCCAGCCAGTTCACTGTGATTTTGACCGGACCGTCAAGAATCGCCGGAAGCTGTTCTGCAAATCGCTCGGGGATCGTCAGCGAATTCAGACCGGTACATCCCGCAAGCGCTCCGTTTCCGATCGTCTGAACAGCATCGGGAATCCGCAGACTGACAAGCGTATTACAATTTGTAAATGTATTCTCATTGATCGTGTTCAGCATCTTCGGCAGACGAATCTGTTCATACTGACACGGTGCTGCAAATGCATACGGACCGATATATGATACAGAATCCGGCAAAACCAGACGGAACGTACCGGAGCATCCGGTAAATGCGTTCATCTCAACGATTTTAAGGCCTTCCGGAATGACGATATGACGTGCTGTTTCCAGTCCTGCAAAAGCATACGCTGTCACACGGCGAACGCTCTTCGGCAGGATCACTGTTGTCAGAACGTGTTCCGGTTCATCTGAACGCAGATCCAGATCTTTCATACAATACGGTGCAATCGCTGAATACCCTTCCGGTATCTCAAGTATATGATTCCGTACAGTCAGCTTTTTGACTTTCTGGGCAGTCAGAATATCATCATACTGCTCCATCAGATCGGCAACAGTCTCGATACGCGGTCTGGAAAGAATCTTCTTTTTCGGCCAGTGCAGTCTGATCTCCGGACGGAACAGGAACAGATCCACGGCTTTCCGATCCGGATAATCCGCAGGCAGATACACATCCGTCATACGGGTACAGCCGGCAAAAGCATCCGGTTCGATCTCTGTCAGTGTGGACGGCAGCTCAAGTGCCATCAGACGCGGACAATCCCAAAACGCCTGTGATTCGATTCTGCGGACACCTTCCGGAATCTCAAACCGCTCTCCGCCTTCCGCACCGCAGAAAGCGCGGTGTGCGATCACAGTATATGATTTCAGAGCATTGCTTCGATCAACAACTTGTTCGATTGATTTCGTAATTTCGTGCGTAAATACCTTTTCATCGCTGCTGTATTCGCCGCAGTGAACAGGTACAAACGGAATGACAGCTTCGTATTGTTCTTCCTGCATTGGGGCTTGCTCCTTGTTCTGAGTTTGATTCGGTGCATTTGCCGGCTGCGCGACTGATTCAAATTGTGTTGCCGCAGCCGGGATTCCCGCAGCAGTATTCCGGTTCAGGATCATCTGCGTTTCAGTCGGCGGCGCACCGTCGGCATGGACACCGGTTCCGCCGGAAAGCACATCAATTTTCTGCTGAAGCTCCGGCAGTACGCTCAGTTGATCCTTGACCTCAGAAATCGCCTCTGCCATATCCCGCAAATCGCTGACAGCGCTGACCTGATCGGACAGATCATCGACTTTTTGCTGAAGTTCCGGAATTGCACTGATCTTTTCCTGCACACCGGAAATCGAATCAACAGCTGCACTCGCTTCATTGATCGCATCGATCTTTTCCTGAACATTGCCGATCGCGTCAATCTTCTCCTGCACATTTTCGATCGCGTCAATCTTCTCCTGCACATTTTCGATCGCATCGATCTTACCCTGAACGTTTTCGATCGCATCGATCTTGCCCTGCACATTGTCGATCGCAGATACTTTCTCCTGAATATCAGAAATCGTCCCTGCCATCTCTTTCAGCTCTGCGACTGATTCAACGGAAGTCTTGAGATCAGACAGTTCATCGACCTTTTCACGGATACCTTGAATAGAGTCAACCGCTTCCTTCATTTCAGAAATGGTACTGACAGATTCTCTGACTTCGGAAAGTTCAGTGGCGATCTGAGAAACATCACCGATCTGCTCAACCTTATTTTCAATATCAGAAAGAGTACGAACCTGTTCAGCAACCGTCTCCTGTGCCTCCGAGATCTGCTGCATTTTCTGCTGCATTTCCGCAAACTCATCAATCTGCTTTTGCAGGTTTTCAAGTGTTTCGGCAGAATTCTGCAAAGACTGCACCGCATCATAATTCTGCTGCATTTGCGAAAGATTCCGCTGAAGCTGTTCAAGCATTTCATTATCCGTATGTGCATTTTCCTGAACAAAGCCTGAATTCTCGGTCAGTGATCTCAGCTGTGACTGCATGGAAGCGATCGACAGTTCAATCTGACGTACAGATTCAGGATCAATGGTTTTCTTTCTGCCGTCTGTAAATGCAGACTGGATCCGAACGTCAGACGGAAGGATCTCAGGTTCAGGCGGTGCCTGCTCTGCAGTGTCTTCATCGTCCTCGTCAAATTCAACATCCGGCAGGTCATCGTCATAATGCCAGTCCGGACGCGGCATTCCGGGATCCGCCCATGTGATGGTCGGATTCGTCAGTTCACCGAACACACGCCGAGTCTCATTCTGATCATGAATAATACGCGGAATAACAAGTGTTTCCAGAGAAGGACAGTTGCCGAGAGCAGACTGACTGATCGTCTCACATTCGGCCGGAATATACAAGCGCTGCAGCGAACGGCAGTTCCAGAAAGCACTGTGACCAATACTTTTCAGTGCTTCAGGCAGCTTCAGGCTGCGTGCGGCAGTACAGTCAGAAAACGCACCGGCACCGATTTTCGTAATGGATTTGCCGAATTTCACTTTGCGCAGAGCAAAACAGTTGCTCAGCATTTCATCCGATATTGCAATGAGATTCGGCGGCAGTTTGATCTTTTCGAGTTTCGGAAGATTCATAAATGCACCGGCACCAACTTCTATCAGTGATTCCGGAAGTGTGATTTTTTTCACCAGACGGCAGTTGGCAAAGGCACACGGATCAATATATTCAACGCCTTCCGATACTTCGATCTCTTCCAGAGTCTGGAGATCCGAAAATGCCATCGGAGCAATACGGGTAATCGTATTCGGAATAACGAGTTTTTTTACGCCTCTGGTTGCGATTCCCTTCATAGCAGTCGGAAGGATCATGTGATAATTCGCCGGAATGACAAGCGTTCCGTCCGAACCGATCTGAAGCATGGAAGCACTGCCACGCGTCAATATGCCGGAGTGTTCGTCCATGATCTGCTGAATCGTTTTGTTTTTGGCGAACGGCACAACTCTTTTTCCAATCGAAAAAGTTTTTCCGAAATACACAGTGGCACTCGGACAGTGTGCAAACAGCTGCAGTGCGAGCTCCTCGTCAAAATCATTCGGAAGCGTAATGGATTTCAGTTTATTGCAGTCGTAGAAACACCACCGGTCAAACTGTTTCAGCGAAGAAGGAATTGTCAGCGTTTCAAGCTGAGAAGTGTTTTTGAAGCTTCTGGTATAGAAAGCATAGCTCGAAATATGTGTTATGCCCTCCGGAATGACCAGCGTTTTCAGCTGTGAAAAGCCTGCAAGTGCCCCGCTTGCTATTTCGGTAAAGTCGAACGGAAGAGTGGCTTTTTCCGTACCTGCGCGGATTAACCCCTTCGCATCCTCACGTGTAAAAACACGTATACCCATATATCTCTGCCTCCTTTTCAGCAAAAAAATTGATAAAAAATATTGCGGTAAGAACAGCGATAGTATCAATTAGACTTATTATACCATTTTTCAGAAACAATTTCAAGTCTATTTTGTGATTTTCTACATCTTTTTTTGTAAACGAAAAGAGACGCACGAAAAAACGTGCGTCTCTGGAAAAAATAAACAAAATCAGTCCAGATGTGCTATTCTGCGAAGGATCGTGATCACATCATCAGAGTCGATTTTCGAGTCACAGTTGGAATCTGCGTTGATCAAGCCCTGTTCGGTCACTTTGACAGTCGAATCTTCCGCGATCAGGCGTGCAAGCAAAACTGCATCTGAAACATCGACGATGCCGTCTTCATTGACATCCATTAATGCGCTGTTTGTCTCAGGACCGGAAACTTTGGCGACAACATTCTCAATTTTGTTTATGCCTGCTGCTACCGTGATGCTGGTCGGTTCCGCCGGATTGCCGCCGATATACAGATCATATTTGCTGCCGGCAGTCAGATCCGCCGACGAGATCAATGCGTAATCAAACTTCTTATTGGGATTCTTGGAAAAGACAGCCGTATCTGCGCCGGATGTCTTGAGTTCGACGCGCTGTTCCTTGACGATCTGTTCCTTTGCGGTCAGCAATACAACAGGCTGTGTGGATTCCGCGGATACCTTGAAACTGTTATCCTTCAGATCCGCTTCAGTTTGCCCTTCCTTCAGTTCATCCTTCACTGCGGTCGCAAACACGGTTCCGCCGGTGATCTTGATATCTCCTGCTGCATTTGTAATGCCGCGGTCGCCGTTTGCTTTGAGAGAACCGCCGGAGATCTCAACAGATGTCTCACCCTGAACCGCATCATTGCCCGCTTTGATCTCAGTATCGCCGCCGGAAATAAAGACATCGCCCTTTGTAGATTTTACGCCGTCACCGTTTGCATTTACATCGAGCTTGCCGCCCTTGATCTCAACAGACTTTTTACCGCGGATACCGTCAGAAGCACTGGTTTTGACCTTAATTTCTCCGCCGGTGATCTTTACATCATTGTTGCAGTGCAGACCATACTGGTAAACAGCTTCGATCCGCAGCTTGCCGTTGCCGGCAGTACCGCCGCTTTTGATCGTAATATCATCTTTGGCATAGATAACCGCATTGGTATCTTCCGAATAGCTTTCACCGTCATAGAGGAAATTCTCAGTACCGTCCATCAGATTGATAGATGTATTCTTCGCATTGACAACATAGACCGCTGCATCTGATTTTCCGGTAATATCCACACCGTTGAAAAACAGCTTGACCGTTCCGGCATCCGCAGTCTTGTCCGGAACATTTACTACGATCTGACCGTCAGACAGCTTTCCGGAAAATTCGTATGCACCGGAAGCGGAAATCGTGATCTTTGTGCCTTCGACCGTAACATTTTCACCCTCTGCTTTTGCCGAAGTATCGAGCAAAGTCACTTTTGCCGTCATTTCAACGGCATCATCCGCAGGAGCTGTTCCATCCGCTGCGCAAACCGGAAGCACCGGCATTGCAGACAGGAGAACTCCGGCACTGAGCATCAAAGCGTACATTTTCTTTATTTGTTTCATTTCAAATCATCCTTTCGCTGAATTGTGATATTTCGGCGTTCCCCCTTCGCCTTCATGTTCAGTTTAACACAAATTGAGCTTTTTGTCAATTCCGTATAATGATTACCGCAATAATTAGCAACTTATTATCGCAATTATTAAAGAATCTTTCAGAAATCCCGTATTTCTTCTGATATTTTATAGTAACCGCCAGACTTTCTGAAAAAAATGCATTTTGTGTCTTGCTTTTCTGTACAAAAAAAGATATAATAAAAAAGTATGTGTTCTGCATAGGGAAAGGAGAATCGTTTTGATTATAAAGCATTTGAAAAAATACTGGCACTTCGCGCTTCTTGCATCTTTATTTATGGTGCTGGAAGTTTACGTTGACCTGCGGCAGCCGCAGCTCATGGCCTCTATTGTGGATGAGGGCATACTCGGTCTCGGTCACGGCGGTACGCCTGATATCGGCATCGTCACGAGTACCGGCATCCGCATGATCCTGATCGTCATATTCGGCGGCCTGTGCGGCATTCTCAGCGGTGTTTTCACAAATCTGTGCAGTCAGAATTTCGGAAACGATATCAGAAAATCCGCATTTCGCCGTATTATGAACTTTTCTTTCTCGCAGACAGACGATTTTTCTGTCGGCTCACTGATCACGCGCACAACGAGTGATGTGACGCAGGTGCAGAACATGGTCGCACAGCTCATTCGCGGCTGTGTACGCTGTGCGATGTTCTTTATTGCAGGCAGTATTGCACTGGTATCGCTTGCATCTGATTTCGGCACAGTTATCCTGATCGCAATGCCGATCATCCTGCTGGAAGTCGGATTTGTTCTCTGGCGCACCAATCCCCTGTTCCGTTTGCTGCAAAACCGGCTTGACCGGATGAACACTGTTATTCAGGAAAATGTATCCGGTGCGCGTGTAGTCAAAGCATTTGTGCAGGAAAACCGTGAATCCGAACGCTTTGCCAAAAGCAACGACGATCTCGTGGATACGCAGTTCCGCGTCCTGATCCTGATGTCCTATATGCGTCCGGTCATGAACATTGTTCTGAATATTGCTACTATCGCTATTATCCGCATCGGGGGACTGCGTGTGCAGGACGGCAGCATTGCTCCGGGAACGGTCATGGCTGCGATCACATATCTTTCCCAGATACTCAACGGCATGATGATGCTTGCAATGATTTTTCAGACTGTCACAAGAGGCATTACATCCGGCAAAAGACTCCGCGAGATCCTTGATGCAGAGCCGCCGATCCAGGACGGAACCTGTGCAGATGCACCTGCAAAAGGCGGCAGTATCGAATTTCAGAATGTCAGCTTTTCATATCCCGGCAATGATGCCGCCGTTCTCCATGATATCAGCCTGAACGTTCAGGCAGGCGAAACGCTTGCGATCATCGGAGAAACCGGCTGCGGAAAAAGCTCCCTTATCAATCTGATCCCGCGTTTTTACGATGCTTCTTCCGGAACCGTAAAAGTAGACGGAATAAACGTGAAAGAGTATCAGCTTCATGAACTGCGCGACAGGATCGCGGTCGTCCTGCAAAAATCCGAACTGTTTTCTTCAACGATACGGGAAAATATCAAAATTGGTAATCCGGACGCATCGGATGCAGAAATCGAGGCAGCCGCTCTTGCCGCACAGGCCGACGATTTTATCCGGCAGCAGCCGGAAGGCTATGACACACCTGTTGCTGAATCCGGCATGAGTTTGTCGGGCGGTCAGCGTCAGCGAATTGCGATCACCCGTGCGCTCGTCAAACACGCAGAAATACTGATCCTTGATGATTCAACAAGTGCGCTGGATTTCCGTACCGAAGCTGCTCTGCAATCGGCTTTGCGTGAGCAGTACCGCGATATCACAAAAATCATCATTGCACAGCGTATTTCGTCCGTACAGAATGCAGACCGTATCGCGGTGCTTGACAACGGCCGTATCGCTGCCTGTGACACGCATTCAAATTTGCTGAAATCCTGTAAGATCTATCAGGATATCTATGCATCGCAGATTCGGAAGGAGGCGTAATTATGGCAGAAAAATATCAGCCGAAAAGTATTCAGCAGGGATTTCGGCGCGGTCCCGGAAATTTTGGCGCGCCCGTCGAAAAGCCTCAGGATGCAAAAAAAACACTCCGCCGGCTGTTCAGCTATTTTCGTGCAGAACTGCCCGTGGTGGCAGTCATGTCGGTCACTGTTCTGATCAGTGTCATTGCATCGGTCTTTGCACCGAACTTTCAGAGCAAAGCGATCGACAAGATCGTTTCGGGTAAATTTGATCTTCTGCCGAGGCTTCTTGTCATCATGCTGGTTCTTTACCTGATTCACGGTGTCACAACCTTGATTCAGGGGTATATCAGTGCATCGCTCAGTCAGCGGATCGTCAGCCGGCTTCGGAAAGAATTATTTGACCGTATCGTGCGGCTCCCGATCTCCTTTATTGATTCACATTCACACGGCGATCTGATCAGCCGCATGACAAATGATGCCGACAATATCTCGAATATCGTATCTTCATCACTCAGCTCACTGTTTTCCGGTATTCTGACGCTGATCGGCACACTTGCCATGATGCTCTATCTCAGCGTTCCGCTCGGTCTGCTGTCCTGCTCAACGATCATCCTGACCGTACTGTTTACAAGTTTCATTTCCAAGAAAATGCGCAGCTATTTCGTAAAGCGGCAGACATTGCTCGGTGATCTGAACGGAAATGTCGAGGAAATGGTCACGAACTACAAGACGATCACCGCCTATAACCGACAGGAACAGGTCATCCATGATTTTACAGAAACAGCTGACCAGCTTACAAAAACCGGCATTGTCGCGGAAATTATTTCAAACTGCATGGGCCCTGTTATGAATATGCTGAGCAATGTATCTTTCGTGATCGTTTCAGTATTCGGTGCATATTTTGCGCTGAAAGGCTATATAACCGTCGGTGTGATCTCGGCATTCATCATCTATTCCAAGCAGTTTTCCCGTCCGATCAATGAACTGGCTCAGCTTTACGGTCAGATTCAGACTGCGATTGCCGGTGCAGAGCGTATCTTCTCAATTCTCGATACCGAAGCAGAGCATTTTGACGGCACGCCTCTTACAGATGTCAACGGTATTATCGAATTCAAGGATGTCTGCTTCTCTTATGTTCCCGGAAAACGTATCATCTCCGATTTTTCATTGAAAATCGAATCCGGCAAACGTATCGCTCTGGTTGGATCAACAGGAAGCGGAAAAACGACCATCATCAATCTGCTGATGCGTTTCTATGAACTCGACAGCGGCGAAATACTGCTGGACGGAAAAAACATCAAGGATATTGCTCTCGGCGATCTGCGTGACAGTGTCGGTATTGTTTTGCAGGATACCAAGCTGTTTTCTGATACGATCCGTGCGAATCTGACCTATGCGATGTCAGAAACGACCGAGGAAGAACTTGCTGCTGCCGCCAAATCGAGTCACTGTGATAAAATTGCAATGAAACTGCCGGACGGCTTCGATACAATGCTTTCACAGACAAGCGTGAGCCTTTCACAGGGCGAACAGCAGTTGATCGCGATCGGCCGCGCATTCCTCTCCTATCCGAGGATCCTCATTCTGGACGAAGCAACATCCAGCGTTGATACCAGAACCGAGCTCAGCATCCAGAATGCCATGAACGAACTGATGAAAGAACGCACCAGCCTGATTATTGCACATCGTCTTTCTACAATTCAGGATGCAGACCAGATCATCGTTATGGATCAGGGCAGAATTGCAGAGATCGGAACACATGACGAACTTCTGAAAAAGGGCGGCAAATATTACGATCTTTATATGACACAATTCGCAGGTCAGGCAATTTAAGCCAATATCTGCCAATACAAATTCGCCCCGAAGTCAGCACTTCGGGGCGAATTACTATATATATGATGATGCTGCTATACCAGAATGTTACTGGATCACCGCGATACCGTAAAGAACGAACGTACCGCCGTCAGCACTCGAAATGGAGATATCAAGTTTTCCGCTTGTCGGCTGATAGTATCCGACATCGCCGTCCTGACCGCCCCATGTCCACTGGAGATTCGAGGAAACCTTATTTGTCTTGCCGTTGACCGTTACATTCACAGCACCCATTCCGCTTGAATTGGACTTGAACAGGAGCAGGATACCCTTGCCGTCAACCGTAAACGTCATCGGATTATTGCCGTTCTTGCTGTAATTGTAGCTGCCGTCACCGGCTTTCGTCCATGAACCTGCGTTGAAATTCTGGAGCTGGGAGAAATCAACAAGATGATTGTCAGCATATTCAGCGCCGAATACCTCTGTAGACGGAATCTCGTAGCTTTCACTTGCGTTTTCGCTGCGGAGCGCCTGACGGTAATAGTAACCGATCCAGTCTGCGATCATCTGGTGACCGCCGTTGCCGGGATGGATCGTATCGCCGCTGCCGTACTGAGAATCCCAGTTGACGCTGCCTGCCTGAATTGC
>JAZQOZ010000149.1:0-4873 GCA_045628085.1 Oscillospiraceae bacterium
ACGAGTTAAAAAGCTGGAATTATGAGTTTGACATATCAGTATTCCATTAATTCCGTTTTTAGCGTATACTTCTGCTATGTGATTCTTCCGTTTTTCATACCCTTCTACTGAAATATTATCGTAAAAAATAAAGAAGTCACCAACCTTGTATTCAAACAGAGTCTTGTTTTCAATTGCAAAATTTACCGCCTGTTCATAATCAACTTTACAAGTGTGGAATATTTCAAACCACAGTTCACCATTCCATTTGGTAAAGTATTCCGCAGGTTCTGTTCTCTTTAGTTTTAAGTAAATATCAATTTCGTACCTTTTTCCACGACACACCACAGATTTTTCGCATTCAGAACGCTCAATATACAGTTTTATAGTTTCATCGCCCGATTTTATGGTCAGTTCCTTTAAACTGGCAATTGCCTCTTTATTTCCTTGGTGTGTAAAACTCTCGCGCTCTCCTCTGGAATAATCTCCTTGATTGCCTCCAGTTATAGGTTTTCTTCTAAATCCTCGATTCGCACCTTTTTTAACCATTACCATTGGAATTTTTCCGTCATCACGTCTGCATAATTTTTCATATCTAGATTTATATTCTATATTATCAGATTCTTCAAGACGTATCATCTCTTTATAACTGGTTTTCAGATATTTTTGTTCAAATTCATCGTAATAATAACAAGTGATAAGCATATTATTTCTCCTCATACCTTATCTCACGCCATTTTTCACATTCTTCTGCAAGCCAGTCTGGTGAACATATTTTCATCTTGTCAGGAAACTGGAAGTACCATCCCCAGAAAGTCGGGCTGACCTGAACTGTGACGGTTGCAATACAGCAGTGGTCGTTCTTTCGGACAATCGATGTATTCTCACCAAACTTATCAAAGATAATATCCAGTAGTTCATCCTGAAACTCAATGAGTATTTCAACCGTTTCTCCACCGTACATCTTAAATACCTGCGAAGTGTATTTTGTAATATCTTCTTCACTGACATCCGCCTTGCTATCCATTGGGAGATTAGTTATTTCCGCATTTTCTATTCTGTCAATACGATAATTTCGCATCTGATCGTGTTCAGGATTGTAGCACCGGAGATAATAATTATCATGATTATATATCAGAATTACAGGATCAACATAGTATTGCTTTTTATCATGACGGTAGACACGTTCAGCGTGCTCATTCAGGTCAAAGTAGTAAAATGAAATACGCAGTTTTTTCTGAATTGCTGTTTCTATTGTTGTAATCGTATCATAGACATTACAGTGATTGTGTTTTTGACTGTTAAAATGTATCAGATTGCTGTTTAGAAGTTCGCTTTTTCGTGAACCGCCAAGTGCTGCAAGCTTCATGATAATCTCTGCAGTCTGTTCCTCTGAGATGAAAGATGCGGCCTCCGCTGCATCAATCAGAACCTTCAGTTCAGCAAAACTGAGTGCAGGTGTTTTTTTATAGTAATACAGATTCGCAGTCTTTGAAGTCAGGACTTCAATATCATATCCACAGTCTTTCAGGAGTTTAATATCACGGTACAGCGTTCTGCGCTCACAGTGCATTCCTATTTTCTCAAGTTTCTGGCATATCTGTTGTGTGGTCAGCGGTTTTGTCTTGGATGACTCTTTTTGCAGTATCTCCAATATCCGCAGAAGCTTTAGCTTTGTATTCTCCATTTACCTACCTCCTTTTCAAACGGCTGCGGTATATATATCAAATCCGTCACAGAAAATCTACGATTATTATAGCACTTTCACAAACTTTTGTCAATGTTCAGACTGTCATTTTTCTTGTACATAATATATGATGTGATTTCGCATGAAGGCAAGCCGTTTTTCAAGTGATAATACGTTCAGTTGATAATTATGTGTCGTAATTTTGTGATTGGTCATAATTTAGCGACATGAATTTCACTTGACAAGGATACATTGAAGTGCTATAATCAATAAAACGGCACACCAAGAACATATATTCGACAGATTACATATTTCCATTACACAAAATCATCTCCATAATCCTGCATTAGCATATGCCGTCATGCATGGGACATTTAAATATTCACCATAAAGCATATGAAGATATGCTTTGCAGCCGAAGGGAGTTGGAATGACATATAAATTACAGGAATCGATCAATTACCCGCTGATCTGGACAATCAGCAGTGTGAATCCCGATGTTACAGAGCCAGAGTATAATACGGTACACCGAAGAATTAAGAAGATGGTACGGTTTACGGAATGGCTTCGTGCGCATTATGAAACCGCCTATCATTCTTATCTTGCGGAGCATCTGCATGAATATGGTCTCGGAACGGACACTGTTCCGAACTTTGTCGGTCTGCGGGTTACCGGTGCGAAAACACTGAAAATTATCCTATATCGCAAATCATGGTCAGAAGTGTATGTTGATGTCATTGTCCGTGCTTTTTTGGATATCTATTCCGGCAAGACATCTGTACCTGAACGTAGTCGGGCATTTGCCGATTACCGTATACGCGGGTATTATGATCTTTATGCAAAACGATGCCGTCTGTTTAAATGCTTTATGCCGTATCGTCCCGAGGATGATATGGACATGCTTCGATTGGATGACTATCTCGTTCCGAATATAGCCAGAGATGAATTAGAGGATATCGCCCTTTGGTTTCTGAAAGAACATTATCCTGATGGGCTGATAAAGCCCGGACATATCAGCATCAAATCTATGATCCGTGAAATGGGGCTTCATGCATTTAAGACGGGACTGTCTCCAAACGGAAAAGACAAAGGTGCGCTATTTTTGTATGGCAAAAGAGCCACACTGGTTCAAGAAAACGGCGTTCCACTTTTTACTGAAATACCGAGCAAAACGATTCTGCTTGACCGCAGTCTTTCTCCGTATAAGGCAAAATATACTGCCTCGCACGAGTGCTGTCATTTTGGCTTGCATAGCTTATTTTTTCTATTTCAGGAAAATTACATTGAAGAACTGCATGAATATTTCGAGCCAATTGAAGAAGCACAGCTTCCTCTTGACGAGGATGACCGCAAGGAAATCAGTAAAATGGAATGGCAGGCAAATCGTCTTGCCCCCCGTGTCCTGATGCCTTACGACCGTGTTGACGAGAAAATGCAGGAATTACTTCTGAAATACGCATGGATGAATGAGTTTTCCATGTACGAACGAATCATTATAGAACTTTCGGAATTTTTCAAAGTATCCAAGGAAGCCGCCAAATATCGGCTGAGGGAACTCGGCTATTCTGATACAAGTGGTATCCTGAATTTCATCAACGAAGCATATGTTCCTGCCTACAAGGTTCCAAACGGAATCAGTCCCTATCAGACATTTGATATCTCTGCAGATGAACTGGTTACGATGTTCCGAACGGATAAAAAGCTTCGTGATCTGCTGCGTTCCGGTGACTACATTTATTGTGAGGGGCATTTGTGTATAAACGCTCCGCAATATATTGAAATCGGCAAAGACCGAAATCCGAAGCTGACAGATTATGCGCATAAGCATATGGTTGAATGCTGTCTGCTGTTCACAAAACGCCGAGTCTTGATATATGACTACAAAACAGGCATTTTGCAGGATACGATACCCGAACAGTTTCAAAAGGCATTTCTGTCCGGCACACCTGCGCAAAAGACACGGTGGAAAAAGCTGGTCGCCGAGACAAGAAAAAAACTACCTGCCAATTTCAATGATATCGTTGCATACTATATGGATAACTGGGCTGTATCTGTCAGGCAAATCGCAGACCTCAGTGGACTGTCAAACGGCGTAATCAGCAAGTGCAAGCTAAACCGAAGCTACAGACCAAGTATTCCGATAACGGCGGCTCTTACACTTGGTCTCGGTTTGGTTCCCGGATTGAACGATCATCTCATGCACAGGGCTGGTCATATGCTTGACGGTGACACCGATGAAGAGGCAGTATATGACATCATCCTTTCGACCATGTATGCTGATACCATTGAAAAATGGAATGACTTTGTACTGTCTCAAGGACTTCCTCCGCTTCTTCATGAGAAATAAACATAGATATATTAATGAAAGCTGTACTGTAGCACTTTCTGTGCTGCGGTACAGCTTTTTTGTGTAATTATGCTTGAGTAGCCTGATAGGTTACATAAAGCAGCGTAAATTCGTTGCTTTGAAGAATTTGAAGCTTTTATCAGGCACCGTTCATCAAGCGTGAACATTTTTCAACAGAAAAATTCGCAAGTTTCCGTTCATGTGAATAAAATAGTAGCTTTTTCGAGCCAATTCAATATGCATAATATATCAAAACAGGCTGATTTTCCGTGGAAAACCTGTTGAAAAGTGTTCACGCTGTATGTATATCCAGAATAAAAAAAATCTGATACAATATAGTCACAGTCAAGGGAACGGGAAACGCTCCCAAGGCTCAAAACAATATCTTTTTGCCGGATGCATACGGCAGATGGATGTTCATACAGCGAGCGTCTTAATGCCACAGCTATACCTTGTGGACGATAGACCGTGCTGTCTGTTCTCCCTCTGTATGCATCCGGCTATTTTTATGCCACAGCATAGAGGATACATCATCACATTTGTTAGTCAGGGCGCGCACTGGCGGACAGATGCTCATAACGGGAAGTTGCAGAACTTGTGGTTTTTGCAGACCACAGCTGTACTCCGTGTGGACATCGTCTGCCTGCGTGCCTTTTTCGCAGTAAGAGCATCTGCCGCGAGTGCGTTCCTTGCAGAAAGGAACCATTATGGAAAACATAAATGTAATTGCCAGGAATACTGCTCTTATCAATGCGGGAACCACCCTCGGTGAACTGCTCGCCATCCTGAACCTCTCTGAAAAGTCCGGAAGGACACCGACACCAAGAGAACTGTATGAAAATGCCGGCGACCCGATTGCA
>JAZQOZ010000150.1:0-2544 GCA_045628085.1 Oscillospiraceae bacterium
ACTATACCAGAATTATAGCACAGGAGGAAGAAAAAGTCAATCAGAACGCATCAAAATCAGCCTGTCCAGCGACCTCATGCCACCCGGAATATTCATCGTTCTCACGTTCCGTGAACATATCATTGATGATTCCGATTGTCAACAAATCCAGCTCGGTCAAAGAAAGACCGAGCTGTTTGCATCTCAGGAGGAACAGCGGCGTTGTCATCGGGCGGTCATTTTTTCGATGTTTTTTTTAGATTCTGCCTGCGTCTCCACGTTGAGTCCCCACAGCTCGATGAGCTGTGGCAGCACCTCGTAGATGGAGAATGTGTTGAAGGCTTCGAGCCACTCGTCC
Source organism: Oscillospiraceae bacterium (assembly GCA_045628085.1). Lineage (GTDB taxonomy): Bacteria > Bacillota > Clostridia > Oscillospirales > Ruminococcaceae > Firm-04. The sequence continues at coordinate 338 of JAZQOZ010000150.1, forward strand.
GGATTGTCCGGGACGTTTTCCGGATCAGCGTGTTTCGCCATGATGTATGCGATGTTCTCGAACACCTCAAGGCTCTCGATGTCAAGGGCAGAGCCTTCCTCGTCGCCCTCCTGCACGGAGGTCTGGAGCGATGCAAAGTCCTTGTAGATGTCCCTGCGGAACTTGATACGGTAAAGGCGAGGCACAGCCGCACTCGCCTTGAACGGAACCTCAATACCGTCAACGGTGATCGTCTTTTTAATAGCCATGCTGTACCTCCTTACTCAGTCGCGCTGCCGCTTTTGGTTGTTCCTGCAGAACGTGTGCCTGTGCTGTTGTTTGTTGCAGCAGTCGGCATATAGACCGCATTGTACCAGTTGTTGTAGGTGGTTTCATCCGTGCTTTCGCAGGTCTTGGACTTCACCAGACCGTTGGGCAGCGCCGATGCCTTGAGGGAGAGCTTTTCCGTCTTGACAGACTTGCTTTCCTCGGTAGTCTCACCTTCGGTTGCAGGACGGGATGCAGAGCAGCAGTACAGCACATGACGGATGTGGTTCTTGTCGCCGTCAAACTCGAACATGAGTGCGAACTGCGATGTCTCCGCATCATTGCGCTCCACCAGAACTCCCTTTGCATCAAGCTGTTCACCGAGAATCGCCGTTGCAAAGTCAGTCGTGATGAGAGCGACCTCCAGATCACCGTCATAGCCTGCGTTGTTGTTGATGACATAATAAACGCTGTTATCGGCATAAAAATTCTCATTCTCGCCGTTTGCGTCAATGCTCAGGGAAACTGCACCGGGCAGGCGCACAGGCGTTGCAAAGGTAGGAACGCCGTCGTCCGACCATGCCGTGATCTTTGCCCAGTGAACCTTGTTCAGACCGAACTTCACCTTGTTTTTCTGCAGTGCCATTGTTATACCTCCATTTCGTAAAGCACCTCGTAGAGCTTTTCGTTCTCGATGTAGCTTTCAGTTTTCGTGTAATAGATATTGTGCTGCGTCAGCACTTCCTCCACACGGCTTTCTGTATCGGGCGACTTTTCATCCGTATACAGTTCCACATCAAGCTGCTTGAAGCTGTGATACATCAGGTTATCCGCACCGAAGGTATCCTCGCCGGGAGAGAGGAAAATAACAAAGGGCGGTTTCGGAGACTCGCCCTCGGCAAAATGATGATAGGCGAACGGCATCCCGATCTCCTGCATCATTTCATTGATTTCTTCATAGGTCATGACAGCGCCTCCTCGATCAGCTGCGTGAGCATTTCCTCGCCGTGCGCCTCCGCAGGGGCGATATGCGGCTTACCGGATACACGTCCGCCGTTCCGCTTTGCATGACCTTTTTCAAGCAGGTGCGCAAGCTGGTAGCGGTCTTTCGAGTGGACGGTCATTTCAAGCGTATGGGTGTTCTCCTTCGTTTTCTTGGTCGTCCAGCTCTTGCGATACTTGCCGCTGCGCTTCGGAGCATTGGCGGAGATTTCCTTCTTGACGGAGGTTGCTGTCTTTTTCACAGCGGCTTTCATGGCGGTATCGGCAAGGTCTGGATATTCCGTCAGGCCGCGCATGATCTCCGCCGCCATATCGTCAATCGAAGTCATCCTGCTCACCAGCCTTTCGTGTACCTGCCGTGATCTTCATATAGTCGAGTGATTTATAATTCGGCAGCACACCGTTAATATCATACACCAGTCCACGGAAACGCAGCTTGTGCGTGGTGGTATTAATGCGCTTGGTATCAGGTGTCTGCCGGACAGTGAATTCCAGCGAGACAACTTCCTGTGTCACGCCCGCCTCGGTTGTTTCCGTCGATGTCTTTACGGACACGGCAGCCCAGCAGGAGAAGGCTTCCTCCCACCGGGCTTTGTGGTTGCCGATGCCGTCTATCTTCGTGCTGTGTTCCAGAAAGGCGATGCGCTGATTCAGCGTTCCGATCTCCATCAGATCACCCCTTCACGCTGCGCAAATAAAAGCGCCCGGAGCGTCAGTGTCAGCTTGTGGTAATCGGCAGTATTGCGGTTCTCATAGAGGTAAGAAACAGTATACAGCATAGCCTGCCGGGTGGTTTCCTCATTGACCGCAAGTGCCGCCTCGTCCATTCTGCCGACGTCCTGCACCAGCCGCTTGGCAGTGTCGATCAACGAGAGGATGAGCTTGTCATCCTCTGTATGATCCACACGAAGATAGTTTTTCGTCTCAGCCAGAGTCATCATGCACCGCTGCCACTCTTG
>JAZQOZ010000151.1:0-11271 GCA_045628085.1 Oscillospiraceae bacterium
GGATTTTCAGCGAATAATGGGATTTGGTCGGCTCAACCTCAATCAGCTAAAGGAAAGCACTAATAGCTTGCTCGGGAAGGTTGTTCGGGTTCCAGACGAGCGCGGCGGTTTTCTCGCCTTCACTTTGTTTAAGCGTTGTCGGGTATCTCGTGATGACAATAACGAATGGTTCATTGAGATAGATGCTTCAGATGATGCACTTCCACTGATGTTTGACTTTAAGAACCGGTACTTCAAATATGAGCTCTGGAATGCCTTACGCTTAAAATCTCCGAATCAAGTGCGTATGTATGAGATTTTGAAGCAGTATGAGGGATTGGGCAAGCGTGAACTGACCGTTACAGAGCTTCGAGAGCTTCTTGGTATAGAAAAGAATGAGTATTCTGGGCGCACCGGTTGGTCTGATTTTAAAAAGAAAGTCCTTGATAGCTGCCAACAGGCGCTGAAAGAAACCACTGATATATGCTACACATATGAGCGCGGCAGGGCTGGAAAAGGCGGGAAATGGATGACAATCATCTTTACGATTTTCAAAAATGAGAATTATATTGATCAACTGACGCTGGAAGAATTCATAGAAATGCAGCCAGCACCTACGCAATTGATCGCGGATTCTCTGCAAACGCTAGCTGATGTGGATGAGGGGCAGTTGTCATTTGACGATCAGACAGAAAGTCAGGTCATAACGGATGAACCGGACTGGAATGCTGTATACGGATCTGAAAAGCTGGCAAATCTTGCAGATTCCTGTAACTATGAGTTTGGAAAAGAAGAGATGCAGTTGATATTCAGGGTGCTGACAAGGATTCATATTCCGATTGATCGGGATACGAACACTTTGGAATGGGGCAGGGTATTCTATTTGCAGGAAAAATATACAGCCATGAATGCCGAAGAATTCAAAAAGAAGAAGAACGGTGAGCCGCCGATTCAAAATCGTTTCAAGTATTTTCTGCGAATGCTGGAAGAGGATACTTTTCAGCCTGTTGCATATACCGTTGAGCAGGAATAAGCAGCGCGTACACTTTAGATATTATGTTACGCAATATCTGTTCTGGCTTTCTGTTACACAGCGCACAAAATAGAGTTTCTCATACAACCGGCTAAATCTCTCCGAAATTTAGAGAAAGTAAGGTGAACTAGATGCAAAGTAGCGGCGAAAAGCTAACTATTGCAGAATTTGCAACCCGCGCAGGCATATCAAAGCAACGGGTTTATCAACTATTGAACAAGACCTTGAAAGACTATCTTGTTATTGAAAATGGGCGTAAATACATTGATCCTACTGGGATTGAAGAAATTGAAGAAGCGCGAAAAAAACAAGGCTTTACAAAGGGTTTAACAGAATTTGAACAAGACTTGAACAAGGCTTTGCAAACTATTGAAACACTTGAAATTGACCTTGCAGAACAACAAAAGCAGAACCGAAGCCTGAATAATGAGCTTAATGAAGCACGCGCTGCACTGGATACCATAAAGCCGCAAGTTGCTGCACAGATTATAGAGCTTGATCGTCTGAAAAAAGAGCTTGAAAAGACAGTAGCGGATCTGGAAGCAACACGAGAGCAAAGACAAAAAGCCGAAATTAGAGCAGCAGCAGCTGAAGCAGCGGCTGAAGCAGAATGTCGTCGAGCTGATTCAGAAGGAAAGAGAGCTGACGCAGCCGAGCAGCAATGCAGGGTGAAAGATGACCAGGCTGCACATTCAGCACAGACAGTTACCGCTTTGACCGCAGCACTACAGACCGCACAGCAGCAAGCGGAGAATTTAACAAAAGCCTTGGACAATTCACAGGCGCTGCAAGCTGGACAGATCAGACTTGCTATGCAGGACGGAGAGCAGGATCTTCCCGCTGATCAGCAGCCAAAGAAGAAGAGAGGGCTATTTGGCGGGCTGTTTCACAAAGAAAATAAAGATAGTTGACCGTTGTGAATAAATCAATTTACAACTATTTATAATCTAGTTTTTAACCAGTTATAAATCAGAAATGGAGTAATATATGTTTGAAATCAGTTTGACTGCGACGCAGGAAACGGCAGACGAGGTGCTTCGGGAATTTACTGCCAGCGTTCCGCAGTTCGATGTAAAGGAGATCCGGCAGCGTGGCGGGAACAGCTACGGAAAATGCTATATTTATCTACAGCTCAAGCCGAACGGGAATACCGTGATCCGTACCGGCGCGAAAGGCGGCAGACCCAAAAAGCTAACTACAGAGCAGATTACAGAGATCCAGACGCAGCTCAGTGCCGATCCGCAATGCAACAAGACTCAGCTCGGACGGCAGTACGGCGTATCCTACGCAACGATCCTGAAAATTGCCAAAGGCGATTTTTGAGCACTGTGGCACTCTGAGAAGTAAAAAAAGCAGGACGAGCCGATCGTTCTGCTTTTTTCTTTCAGTATGGCAGGGGTGCAGAGGAACTGCTGCGGAGATGCAAGGGGAACTCCTTGCCCCTCGGAGAGCTTAATGTGCTTTGGGGAAATCCCCAAAGTGCCATTAAGTTACACGCCCACTTGACAACCCCCTGCGAAACGAGGTATAATGATGTGGGTGTGTAACCGCGTCCTTGCGTACGCGAAACGCTGCTGCCGGAGCATCGCCTGTGATATGCTCTGACAGCAGCAGGGAGCCACGCAATCGCGCCCTGATCCACAGCACCTTGTTCTCACCCATAAGACAAGCCCTTCGACAATTACATACTATGGCATCCAGAAAGGAGAGTGTCCTCATGCCGCAGCTCAATGTTTCTTGTAAAGCATCCATACACATTGGCAAAAAGTGGTCTGCTTCACATAACCGCCGGACATATGACAAAGGAAAATGGAACCTCGATGGACACATTGCACCTGAGCTTTCTCATCTGAACGTCACGCTTTGCGATGAGGATTACAAGACATGGTTTCATCGGACATTCGATGCAGCCATTGACGAATTCAACGCCAAGAACGCAGGTAAGCACAATGACCGCCTGATTGACAAGGAAAAGTATTGTGCTGAACAGTTCGGAAAGGTGCAGGAGTGCATCATTCAGCTCGGAGATCACGGAACCTATGTAGAAATGGAAGATGCGATCGGCAGCACTGCTGCCAATGAGCTGCATATTCACTTCCTGACAGAAGCCTTCAAGCAGTGGCAGAAAGATAATCCTGCCTTTCAGGTGTTCTCTGCTATCATCCACATGGACGAAATAAGAGACGGAACACCGCATCTGCATCTTGATTTCATGCCGGTAGCGCAGAGCAAGCGTGGTCTGGGCGTCAAGGTCAGTATGGACGGAGCATTAAAAGAGAATGGCTTTGAACGAAAAAAAGGACACAAATACGCTGAAACGCCGTATAAACTTTGGCTCGGAGTACAGCGTGAACGGATAGAAGCACTTGCAGCGGAGTATGTAAATCTGATCCCGTCAGAACATAATACCGGCAAGCAGCACGTTGAAACATGGCAGTATCGGTCTGAACAGGCACGAAAAGAGTGCGCCGAACTTCAAGCAGAACACCAGCGTATGACCGATGAGGTCAAGGATCTGCGAGAGGAACACGAGCGGATCGCAGCAGAGCTACAGCCGCTGCGTGAAGCAAAAGTGAGCGCAGAAGAAGTGAAAGTCTCTGCAAAAGACTCGTTGTTTGGCGGAAAAGTCACCTTGAAGAAAGAGGATTTTGAGAAAATCCAGGAACAGGCAGCAGCATACCGTGTTCATCAGTCCGATCTGGCAGACCTAGTAGCAGCTCGGCAGAAATTTGAGAAGCACAAAGCTGTTACAGAAAAAATAATGGAGCATAATACGAAAAGACTTGCTTCAGATATCGAGGAAGCGAAGAATCAGGCTACAATGGATGTTAGAAGACAACTGGCTATCTATGAAAAACAAGCAAAAGAACGATTAGAAGCCGCCAAAAGACAGGCTGAGGACATACGGGAAGCTGCTGAAAAAGAGCTTGCGATAAGCAAACGGCAGCGGCAAGCAGCGGATCAGGCTCTCATTCAGGTGCAGCAGAAGAGTGCCAAATTAGAGAAAGAACGCGCCCTTGCGAAAAAAGCACAGGACGAAGCAGAAAAAGCCTATCGGCGCAATCAGGACGCCTGCCGGTTACGCGATGAAGCGGAAGAAGAGTTGGAACAGCTAAAAGAAGATAGCCAGAGAGAGATAAATCACTTAAATTTCAGAATTCGTGAATTGGTCGGAGAAACTGCTGGGCTAGAAGATAGATACGAAAAATTCTCAGAGGAAATGGAGAGATGGCAGATTGAATTAGAAGGGCGGTATGGTTGTAAAATAGCGTATATTGAACAGCAATGTGATGCTAAAATAGAAGAAATGCTAAAGCAACTGGATCACACGCAGCAGGAACTAGAAACAACCAAGAGCAAGCTAATGACTGCGCTTGGCTTCGCAAAAGAATCCTGTCAGGCGATCGGTATGCTGCTGAACTACAGAAATCCTGATTACTTCGCAGATAACCTGACATATCGCCAGGAATCGCTGATAGAAGCTGTGCGTGAACTTGGTGTAAGACTGTTCCAAAAGCTCGGAATGAGCAAAACAGCAGATGAAATCGAACGCCAGGACGGTTTGACCAAGCGATTAGAGGAATTGGTTAACGATAAGACTCACGAAAAGAGATATGACAGAGGTGGTATGACTTTGTGAGTGATTTTTCGACTTTTTTTTTGGCACATAAACAAAATGAACGAAACAGGCGTATTTTCGTTGTTTCTGATAAGCTTGTGATTTCATGAATGCAAGATACATCGTTTTTTCGCCTGTTTGTACGCCGGGGAAATACATTTTTGAACGGATCCTTTGGCAAAATTGCAAATGTCAGGCAAATGAGAATTGTAATTTGTTAAATAGAACACTTTAAAATTATCAGATAATACCATTCACTCCGAAAACCTGTACGTTCACGGCAATCCGGTGGATTTTCTTCCAGAACCATGCTATAATAGCAGCAAACAACCAATCGGCATACAATGGAGAAAAGGGCAACGATATGCAAATACTTGAACATCAGGCATTATATCAAAAAAATCTGCTCTCCTATAAGCTGCATATGCCGCGTGAAAAGATTCCCGGTATGATCCAACATGTACTGGAAAATATCGGTAGTCTCGGCATGCAGCCGACAGGAAAAATCCTGTTCACGGAGGACATTTATCAATACAAGAACATCGAAATTCTGATCCCCGTCAATCGGGACTTTGAAGCGTGTGAGCAGTACGAAAAAAAGTCGGAATTCAGGCTGATCAACGCGCTCTCAGCACGACACGAAGGCAGTTTTTCGGATGCGGAAAACACAGAACGGAAACTGCTGGACTTCGCAAAAAACAAATTCTATCATATTATCACGCTGCCATACTACAATATTGTCCGGCTGGATCCGGAACATCCGCGCAGTTGTATCATTGATATTTATATCGGCGTAAATTATAATATTCTGTAAACGACGCATTTCAGTGAGAAATGCGTCGTTTTTCGTTATATTTCCAGATTCAGCCAGAGATTTGCCTCCAGCGTAAAAAACTTTCCGTCTGAGGAGAGCTCAACGTCTCCGTTGTATTTTCGAGCAGTTTTTACGATGTTTGCAACACCGAATCCGTGCATGTTTTTGTCTTTCTTTGAGGTTTGAATCTGATTGCTGTTCCGGATCTCGACCTTTTCAAACACCGGATTCGTGATTTTCAGACAGAAATATCCCTGCTGAAAGTCCGAGTGAATCTCGATCTTCTTTTCAGAATCGCTTTCGTCTTTGGCGCATGCTTCGATTGCGTTATCGAGCGCATTGGAAAAAATCGTGCACAGATCCGCGCTGGTAATGCCGTTTGTCGGCGCATAGCCGCTGAACAGAATCTGTGCGTGATACTGCGCAGCCTTTTCGTTTTTGTCATTCAGCAGCGAATCCACGATGATATTTCCGGTATCATAGTTTTTTTTCTGGGTATGACTCATGCTTTCGATTTCGTCCATATATTCGCATGCTCGCTGCACCTCATTTTCTGCAAGCAGGCTCCGGACGCAGAGCAGATGATTTCGGAAATCATGCCTGAATGCACGGAATTCCGCGTAAATATCATTGATCTTCTGATAATATTTCACCTGATTTTCTAGCTGTACCGCCAGTAAATCGGAAATTCGCTTATGTTCCTTCTCCACGGCACTGATCTTGAGAATCTGGGCGATAATATAAGAAATAATCAGAACAACCGGCACGATCAGCATGCGTGCGATTGAATTCAGCTTCGGAATCACCGTTGCATGCTCGAAAAAAGCGAGGAAAAACAGGAAAATCAGAATCATCACATACAGCCGCGACGGAATCAACTCTAAACTGTGCATAACGGCTGCATTCCGGTTCTCATGCCCGATATACAGCAGAATCGCCGCTGTCACGCAAGTTTCCGCAATGCATGCCACAATGTTCAGTATCATCTTATCGTCCGTAAACAGGTGCATCACGGTCGTATAATTCGTGTTCAGCACGAAGGATAAAATGCTGATATACAGCATGCTCAGCTTCAGCTTTTTGAAAACAGCAGCATAACAGCCCGCTTTCAGCAGCATCAGCAGCATCAGCAGCAGAATCCGAACCGGCGGCGGAATCTGCTTGCTCGGCAGCAGAAACACCAGCTGCGGAACTGCACTGCATGCCGTTGCCAGACAAAACAGCAGCTTGTTGTTCGTCAGCTCAAATCCACAAGCTTTCCGAACAAGGAATATAAATACCACGTTCTGCAGCAGCGCAGAAACATAACACACCACATACAGCATCGTTTAATACCTGTTTGCGAAGTGATAGCGCTTGATATAATCCTGAAATGCCTTCTTGAACAGCGTGCGCTTCAGCTTGCTGATCTGTGCTTTCTCCTGATTGTCCAGTGTGATCGTCGTTTCCGTGTACGACTCCACATGCCGGAATCCGACCAGATAGGTACGGTGGCTCCGAAAAAACCGATCCTCCGGCAGCAGACTTTCAAATTCCGAAAGCGTTTTCTTGCAGACAAAGCCTTCTTCCGTAGTCCGTACAAAGCAATATTTATCAGAGGCTTCTGCATAAATGATATCGTCTATACGGATTCTCTGCGTGCATTCACCGTCCTTGAGAATGATGAATTTGTCATCATCCTGCGCAGAAAGAAAATCGTCCAGCGCTGCCGCAAGCTTTTCCGGATCGACCGGCTTCACAAGAAACCGGTACGCATTGACTTCAAACGTATCAAAGACGATATGCGGATAACTGGTCAGAAAGATGATCGGCGTGTCAATATGCGCCGCCCGCAGCTTCCTTGCAGTCTCCAGACCATCCATATCCTTCATCTGGTAATCCATGAAAATCATATCAAGGTCCCGCGGAAACGCAAGCAGCTCACTTCCGCCGGTGAAATCGGAATACATCATGGAGATATTCCGTTCCTTTGCATACCTGTCCAGATTTCGCTTCAGCAGATCATGCATTGGCACTTCGTCATCACAAATTGCAATTTTCATATTCTTTTTTCCTCATCGTGTAGTGGGTCTGTTCACTCCCAAAAGCTGTCAATTTATACCATTTAATCCGATATTTTGACAGTTGACTCTGTTTTGATTGACTATAGTCGTATTCCGTGTTATAATGCAGCTACAGTCGATCACAGGAAAGGAGATGAAAAACATGTTTGACTGGCTTTGGGGCTTGTTCGGCTAAAAAAGTACACCAATACTATACTATCACAAATTATATGTTTTGTCAACAGAAACAAAAAGCAAATAAATACACTTTAATTCAAACATTCTTTTTCGCAAATAATACCTACAACTCTGTTATCCATCTTAACAGTAAGTACCCAAACAGTCCGTCCGTTTTCATGTGGACGATCTATGCCGGGCATGTAAAAAGCGTGCTCAATTCATGAAACCGCAAAGCCCGCCACCCATACAAAACCATTCCGGCGGGCACTGCCCGATCACTCCTCTTTTGCAGACGTTCACTCAGATTCTGTTGTGATTTTCTGCAATTCGTGATATGATAAAGCTACAAAAAACACAGAAAGGAGCTGAAACTGATATCCGTACCGGACTGAAACGCCGGTATTCCATCCGTGTAAAAGAATGGTTGCTGTTTTCTCAAACAGAAAGGATCTCAATTATGAAGACTTCTATGAAGAAAAAAGCGGTCAGCCTCGGCGCAGCAGCACTCTGTGCATTCAGCGCAATTTCCGCAGCAAGTATGTCCGCATCTGCAGCTCAGAAGTATGGAACACACAACTATTGGTGCCGTGCACACAAGAACAAAGGCTCCGATATGTATGTTCAGCTGACTGCAACCTACAGCGGCAAGAGCATTACCGGTGTGTGGTGGAACAGCTCTTACTCCCACTGGCCGAACGCATTCACCCTCGGCAGCACTGCATCCGGCTACGGCTATGCTCGCGGAACCTACACCATCTACTCCAGCCTGATTACGCAGTGGGCTTCTCTGTCGTTCTCCTCTCAGACGGATACGATCTACATCTACGTCTGATTCCACCAATCGCACTAAAATCATACTGAAAAAAATACAAAGGTTAAGAAAGCAGCAGCCATTCTTTTCTATATTCCATTTCGATTTACCAGCAGAAGGAGCGTGTGAGACATGATTCATCTGAAACACATCAATGTCACATTCGGAAAGCCTGTTTTACGGGATGCTGAGATCCAAATCCCGCGCGGCAAGGTTACTGCCATTACAGGCGACAGCGGATGTGGAAAAACAACCGTATTGTATATTCTGGGAATGATGTCCTCACAGCAGGATCTGCAATATTTTTATGACGGCAAGGAAGTCGATCTGCACGACCGGACAGAATGCCGCCGGCTTGCAAGAGAAGAATTCGGTTTTCTTTTCCAGGATCATTCCCTGATTGAAACGTTAACAATCTCGGAAAACCTGATTCAACTTGCAGCACTTGCCAAGCGCACACTGACAGACAGCGAAATCGACGAGCTTCTGAAAGAGGTCGAGCTTGATCCTGCACAGAAAAATGCATATCCCAAGCAGCTTTCCGGCGGTGAGCAGCAACGTGCGGCACTGGCTGGCGTTCTTGCGCGAAAACCGCGTTGCCTTTTCGCTGACGAGCCGACAAGCGCACTGGACCGCACCAACACCCAGAAGATCATCCAGATCTTCCAACGGCTCGCAGAGCGCGGCATTACCGTCGTAATTGCATCACACAGTGATGCAATGTGCGATGCGGCAGACTGCCTCTATCATCTGGAAGACCAGAAAATCATTCTGGACCGCGGCACAACTGAAGACAGCAGCACTGAGCCGGAGAATGCAGCCCGTTCTGCTGCATACGGAATGCCTCATCTGTTCCGGTATGTCAGGAACTCTCAGAAAAAAGGAAAAGTCTTGAAAGGCATGATCGTCGCATTCTGCGCACTTGCAATTGCAGGATTTTCACTGACGAATACCGTCATGGATACCCTGCAAAATCAGCAAAAAAACCTGCTGAACCAGATTTCTGAGCGTGAAATCTTCGTTCTGAACCAGGAACATCCGACTGATAACATGCTGGATGCAGACGGAAATCCGGTTCTCACTGAAGAAGAGCTTTCAAGTATGCGTGCACTCAGCGGCGTGGAAAGCATCATGCCGTTCTACGAATTCCGCAGCTTCAGCCTGGTCGGAAACAAAACCGAACCGGCATCTGAGGTTACTGTACAGACAACGTCCGGTTCGCATTCACAGTTGTTCTCGCTGGAAAATGAATCATTCCCGTATTTTGTTGTACAGCCGTACAACGAAAACCAGAAAATTCCTTCACAGGCAGAAATCCTGTTTGACGCAGCAGAGAGCGATCCGGAGCATGCAGTGTATCTTTCGCATGATTTTGCAGAATCGCTGGAGCTGGAGGAAGTTTCCGGTGCAGTTACACTGAAAGCCAAAGTGTTCGTCCCGGTCCGTAAGCTGCATTCCACTATTCAGATTAATCTTTCCAACGAAAGTGCAGACTATGATGTTTCCGAAGCAACCGAACTGGAAGTTCCTGTTGCCGGCATTCTTCAGCATGAGGTCGTCAACCGCTATTCCATCAACGGCGGCAGAGTGATTTATATGCCGGAAGCAGAAATGGAGCGAATCCGCGAAGCATGTACGGCACAACATGAAGCAACAGATTACAGCAGCCTTGAAAATGAAGGCGGTTCCCTGATTCGCTGGATGCCGAGTGCCTGCCTCGTATTTGCATCCGATTATGACGGTATCAGCGCACTGAAAAGCAAGCTTGGTAATCTCAGCCCGCGATTCATCACACGATGCGATTATCAGGATACAGTCGGCATGGATCAGATGATCGCCGGCATCAAAAATACTTCAACCATCATTCTGTCAATCGTAATCGGCATTATCTTTGTTCTGATGTCTGCCGTATTCATCAGCCAGACACTTGCACGAAAGCGGGAATTTGCGCTGCTGAAAGCGAACGGTATGCAGGAGCATAATCTTGTTCGCATGATGATCGTGGAATCACTGTGGCAAAGTATGCATATTTTGCTGACTGCTCTGCTGATTTCTGTCATCCTTTCCATCATAAGCACGCAGCTCTTGCTTGCATCCGTTTCATTCTTCTCAGCCAAAACCATTCTGTATGTACTGTGCTCGGCAATTCTGTTTGTCCTGATCCCGACACTTGCCGGCATTGCTGTCACGCTGCGTGTGCAGCCTGACCGTGTTCTTAGAAGCTAAATGATTGGAAATGAGGTGTTTCTTATGAAAAAAATGACAATCGGCAAAGTTTTGGTGACCGTTTTGGTTATCCTTGCAATTGTGTTCCTCGCTGCAACAATTCTTGCACATTTTTTCGGTGCTATGCCAGGACATCGCACGGAAGAAACTGTTGCATGTGTGCTTGCACTGCTCTAAGCTTGCAAACAGAACCGATCCTTACAGGAAGCGAATTCGGTTCCGCAGAAAAGACCGGCGTATTTTCGTCTCTACCAGTCTGATGACTGGCAGGGTTGAAGGTGCGCCGGTCTGTTTTTTCTGGCTCTGAGATTGACTACATTCATTTGCAGGAAAAATCATGCAAAAAGCAATCGAAAACAACGTATTTATGTGCTTAGTGAAATCAATCGACTACATTTGTTTGCACAATCAGCTACATCCCCTTGGCAACAGAAAAGAAGAATGGCAGAGATCGCCGCCCTGCCATATGCACGACTATGTTTTGCAGAAATTTCCTTCTGAGTGAAAGTCGGCAACCTTGATGACTTTAGAAGTTCCGTACGCTCGGACACATTTCGGTCATAAGCG
>JAZQOZ010000152.1:0-9442 GCA_045628085.1 Oscillospiraceae bacterium
TCCGCTTTACCTGATTCACTTCCCGTCACTTGGATTGTTTGTTTACTCCTCGACGAAAGAAATCATGAACGCAGCATTCAGTCATCTGCCGTACAAATTCCCGAAACATGAGATCATTGACGTTCAGGAAGGTGAGCTGCTCCGGATAGCGCCGGACGGCAAGATCACCCGCAGCAGCTATAATGTGCAGCCGGATTATACTTTATACAATAGTCGCTGGTTCGGCAGCTACCTCTGCGGTTGGGATCAGCCGTCAAAGGACTACTGCGATGAAGATGATTATATGCTTTTGCTCGAACTCTGCGGCTACTACGGTGCCGAGCCGGAGACTGTTCAATATCTTCTTGACCTCGGGTACTCGTATGCTGAGATCGAGGACTTTCTCATGTACCCGGAAAGCTATGGCGCAGAGTTAGCGCTTGCAGAATTGTGAGGTGTCACATGGTAAAACGCGGAAATAACGAAGGAAGCATATATAAAGATAAACAAGGAAGATGGCGCGGTGTGGTAACAATATATACCGCAGAAGGAAAACAAAAGAAAAAATATTTCTACGGAAAAACCAAGCGAGAGGTTACGGATAAAGTCAATCATGTGTTGAATGAGCTGCGCCTAAATACATATATCGAACCCTCAAGGATAACTTTGATCGAATGGCTGAATACATGGCTTGATGCATATTGCCGCAATGAAGTACGGGAATCAACGCTGGTGAATTATGAGATCTATGCTGAAAAGCATATTGCACCTACAATCGGGAATATCCAGCTGTGCAATCTGAATCCTGTTATATTGCAGCGCTTTTATAATGATAAGAAGAGAAATGGTAAGTTGCATGGTGAGGGTGGACTCAGCCCGAAAACTATAAAAAATATGCATGATATGCTTCACCGTGCTTTGGCTCAGGCTGTTAAGCTGGACATGATCCTGAAGAATCCAGCTGATTCCATCACATTACCGAAGATCATCAAAAAGGAACGCCGCTTTCTGACCGTCGAAGAACAGCAGCAGCTTCAACGAGGGCTGAAAGAGGATGTTATGGGCACTGCGATTCTGCTGGATCTGTATACAGGTATGCGGCAGGGGGAACTTCTGGGGTTGATGTGGAAAAATGTGCATCTGGACTGCGATTCACCCTATCTCCGAGTGACTCAGACGCTGAACCGTCTTAAGAATTACGGCGAGTTTAAGGGAAGAAAGACAGTGATGGAGATCGGTTATCCGAAAACACCTCACAGCATTCGCAATATCCCGCTGCTTCCCGAAATTGCTGAAAAGCTGCGAGTATACAGGGAAATGCAGGAAAAGTATATGTACGAGCATGATATCATTCCGAACGGATTTGTATTTACGAGCAGTACCGGAAACTGGATCGACCCGAAGAATTTTCAGCGGGACTTCAAGCTGACACTGAAAAGATGCGGTATACGCGAGATCAATGTCCATGGCATCAGGCATACTTTTGCAACACGGGCACTGGAGTCCGGTATGTCGGTAAAGACCCTCTCGAAGATTCTCGGCCATGCCAATGTAGGTTTTACCCTTGATACTTATGCGCATGTCACGGATGAGCTGATGCAGGACGAAATGACGAATTTACAGGGATTTCTTCATGGATAAACAATTCCGGCAGCATGATGTATCCTCTCGTGCTGCCGGAATTTATTTGAAAAAAACCGGAAAACTGGACAGAGAATGTCTAGGTGTGAATACTTATTTAAAGAATGATAAATTGTCCGGATTGATTTGAGGATAATCCGGATCTTCAAGATGAACATCTTTGCAGGAATTCTCGTGAAAAGGATCAACATCCGGATTCGGATTTAGGAGCTGCTGATAATATTTTGAGAATGCATTCTTCATTCCTATAAACAGACTGTTGTATCGGTGGTTCGATTCGGTTACTTCATAAGGCTCATATTCCGTTTGTTTTGATGATTTCTCGGCTATATGTTTCTCGCCATTTTCATCCGATTTTTCTTCTTGGATAGAAACGGCATTAGCCAGTTCGTCTGAGGAAAGAAAGCGCTTTACGATCTCGATATGTTCAGTTAGTTCTTCACCTTTTAAGATTTCAGTAAATTGATAAGCAAAATGCAAACCAGTTATATTTATATGATTAAGGAAGCTAGATAATCCGCCCTGAAGTGAATGATAGGCTTGCAGCAGCATTTCAGTTTGATTTTTTGAATATTTCTCTATCGTATAGAATACATCATCAGACGGAATAGCAAATGCCGACAATGCCGCTTCACATAAGGCTTTGTCTGTCGGATTCATGTTGAGCAGCTCGCACAGATCAATGTTCATTATGCCGTTCAAAACTGCATTGATGTAATGCATGATCTCATGATATTTTATTTTTATCTGATTCTCATAATATGCACGAATATCTTTTGATGCTTTTGCTGCGATTGCTTGTTTTAATTCCTCATGCGAATGTACGTCAGGATATTTTTCGATAATAATTGTTTTATTTAGTTTGGTATAATAACTATAAGAAAGTGCGTAGAATTGATCGAAGAACATACTGCTTGACACAAGCGGATACTGGTATGAATCACTTTCAGATATGAGACTTTCAATTTGTATTGATTCTTCATTGCTATCTGAAGATATCGGAATAAAGCCTTCGACAAGTAAATCAAATTCATTTTTTTCTTGCATTTTCTGTTGAAATTTCTTTGCAAAATCCTTTTTCTTATCAAGACCTTTATAAATTGATACATAATCCGGTTCCCATGAAGGAATAAACGGAAGCTGAAGAGACAATTCAGATATTTGTAGTGGGATTTTATAGTTACACAGTTCTCGATGAATATAAGTTCTGTCCACAATTTCCTGTGTTGGAATGGTAGACTGCATCAGGTATCGCAGGTGGAATTGCTCTAGCATGATCTTTATAGAACGAAGAGCATCATGATATTGAACAGTAATATCATCGTATTTATTAGGCTTTTTTTCTGTTTCAGTTTTGAGGATACAGAATGAAACAGGAATCAGGTAATGACAGATCGCATACAGAAGATATCGCTCGAATTCTTCTGAGTCTTGGCAATATGGTTGAATTAATACAACATAATCAATATCGCGTTTCTTAAAGTATAATAGGGCTTTTTCGATGATGACTTCTTTTCTTAATTTAAGTTTATCAGCTGGAAAGTAGTTCTCATAGTCTTTGTCATCGATATGAAAACAAATCTCAAATATTCGCTGGATTTTTTTCATCTGCTCGAGCGAGCCATAGTTGCAACTAGTCGTAATTCCGTTCTTTCTGATAAGCATTTGGGACTTCTTCTCTAGGTTAATATCATGGACTAGAATGGTATCTATCAACTCACTTAGCAGTCCTTCGCGTGTCATGCAAATTCTCCTTTCTACTTTCAGTCTTAGGTCGATAAGCATAGCAGTTTGCACATTCGCCTCAATACTATAATTATTACACCAACACCTGAACGCATACATTGCGGTCGAAGCTGATGAATGATCGTCTGTGTGAGTGTGTGTTGGATTGCGTGATTACACCGACAGGTTAGCCCGCTAAGAGCTGCTTAACGAGGTGATTCAGAGAAAATACATGAGCGATGCTACAAAATCTAAATCGCTTATTTTTTTAGTGAACTATCCCAGCGCGGTGTGATAAAATAAAAACAACATCAGCTGGTGATTCTCTTTAATAGGAGGCAAGAACCTTGAAAACTGAAAATGCAAATTGCATTTCCGTTGCGAAAGCTGCGCAGATGCTTGGAATTTGCAAGACGAGTCTGTATGCGAATATACGGGATGGAACCATCCCGTATATTCGAATCGGGCGGCGGATTGTGATTCCTGAAGGTGCGCTGCTTAATTGGATACAGGCACAGAGGGTAGATTTTTCGCTGAAGCGCGAGCAGATCGTGGATGCACCGGAGGGACATCAGAAGACAATTCTGCAACTGGGTGAGCTAAAAACCGAGGGTTCGCGGCGGCTTGTGCCGCTGCTGCCCGAGGTTTATGAGGTCATTCGGCAGAATCTTGCCCGTCAACAGGAGAACGCAGCCACGAGCTATGAGTTGTATGAGGGCAATCCCTTTATCGTGTCCAACGAGCTTGGTGGATTTGTAGACAGTACGACATTCCGGAAGTTTTTCAAGCAAATGCTTGCAAAAGCCGGTATTACCCGACGGGTAAGGATACATGATTGCAGGCACTACTACTGCTCGCTCGCAGTCCGCTCGGCCAGCTCCGCTCATAACGGTGCAGATCTTGCGCTGGTTAAGAAATGTCTCGGGCATTCGATTTCTTCTGCGGTAACAGAACAGGTCTACCTGCATGCAACGGCAGAGGATCAGTTCCGAGTTGCTGAAAGTATGCACCAGACCGTAGCAAATATGGTCACCCCAAACTAATTATTTAGTGGCGGGGACCTCCCGCCACGGAAAGGACTAAATATGCAAAGCAAAGAATCATCACGCGTTTCCGTCGAGGATATAATCGCGCGTGTTCTTCAGGATGGAAAGCTGTTTTTTGATAAGGATTTTCCCTATCTCAAAAACGAACTGTACTATCAACGACTCAGTGATGACGAAGCCAAGCGGTACGTCGTAGGCCTTCTTGCAGAGGCTGAGAAGATTGCTACGCCGAAAACGGATTATCAGGAGACACTGGATCGTCTGCGTTTGCTCGAATGCTTGCAGCTGCATCTTTCGGAAAAATTGAAAGATCAGCAGCATTTGGTCAATGTTCGGAATGGCATCTTCAACGCAAAAACTGGAGAATTGATACGAGATCGTGGTCAATATCTTTTCTGTTATTGCTGCGATTTCGACTATCGGAAGGGTTGTAATGCGGATCAGGCGCCGGCATTCCGACACTATCTGCAGACGAGTGTCGGAGACGCCAATACCCCTTGTTTTAATAGAAGCATGGGCTATCTGTTATCTGATGTTGTTGATGCGAAAAAAGCGATCTTTATGGTTGGCGACGGCAACACAGGCAAGTCAATGTTCTGCGATATTGTGACCGATCTGGTAGGAAAGCACGCGGTATGCAACGAGCCGTTCGAGAAAATCGGAAACGAGTTCTCAAGGCACAATTTTATCGGGCGGAAGATCAACATTTCCCGTGAAACAAACCGTGCTGTGCTGAAAAATGAGTCAGCGTTCAAGAGTGTGGTCTCATGTGAAAACATCAGCGGCAGACGGCGGTACCATGACGGCGTTGATTTTGTATCCCAGCTGAAATTGCTGGTGGCATCTAATCATCCGCCGGTATTCTCTAAGCTCGACGAGGCAATCCTCAACCGAATGGTGATTATCTTCTTTCATTGCGCGCTTGAGGAGAAGGATCTCGACCATGACCTGAAAGCGAAGCTCTACGCAGAACGGAATTGCATTGGAAGTATGTTCCTTGATGCGCTTCACGAGCTTGTGATGTCTGGTTATGATTTCCAGATGTCCTCAGAGAGCATCGCGTACCTGAATTCCTGTCGTATCGAGCTGCATTCGGTAGAGGAATTTCTGTGTGACCGCTGCGAGTTGCAGTCAGGCGCAATGGTATCTTCCAGTGCACTCTGGATGGCTTATCAAAAGTACTGCGATGAAAATGGCGTTGATGCCCTCGGCAGAAACACATTCTTCCAACAGGTGATATGGTACAATCCCGGTATCAAGCGTGACAAAGTGGTCATTGGCGGAAAACGGGTTCATGGTTTTATAGGATTGCGCTTTAAGCCGTGGCACCAGCACAGAACTGAGAAAGCAGGAGAGAAATCAGATCAGCATGAATCGACAGAATGATGAGACAAAAAATGTATGACAGTAATACAAAGGGGGCAAGTTTCCAATCTATAATATATTCACGAGCCTGTCCTGCCTTCGGGCGGGACAGGTATTAAGTAAAGGAGGATGAATATGCCTAAAGGCAAAAAAGGATCTAATGAAGAGAATGGCACATTCTCATTTCGTGCGCCAGCTGAGCGTATCGCCCAGTTTGAGGAACGGGCAAAATCTGCTGGCATATCAAAAAGCGACCTTGCAAGGAAACTTTTGTTCACAAACGAGCGTGTGATAGCAATGAAGGGCGGTTCCGAAATCGCTGCGAGGCTGTATCAGTTGAATTCTAAACTCGAGACATATCGAAATTGCGATAAGATCTCCGTTCAGGATTTGGATGAGATTCGCAAAGAACTTGCGCGTAATGCAGCGTGTCTGTGCGACATTGCTCAGCATCTGACCGATTTGACAGAAGAGGAGGATGACGATGAGCATAGCGACGATGATTAACTGGAACCGCAAGTACAGCATGGGTATTGATGACCTAATATCCTACTTGTGGGCATCATCCAAAACGAGAGGAGAAAGATATACTGGAACGAACAACCTACTGACCCATATGCCTGCAATGGAAATGAACGCACTCAAAAAGCTGTATCACAAACCAGGCGGAAGACAATGGGGGCATCTGGCTGTTTCGCTGACTCCTGATAACGAGGATCGCAACAGCTACACTTATCTATCTATTGCAAAGCGGTTGGCAGTGTCATTGTTTCATGATTATCAGTGCGTCTTTTGCGTTCATACAGATACCAATATCCGGCATCTTCACCTTGCATGGAACAGCGTATCCTGCATCGACGGACATAAATACTCTATCAGCCAACATGAGCTTCACCTAATGAAGCAACGGATCAATGACATCATCGTGCCAGCCGGCTTCGACCCGATTCTGATGTCGGCAGGAAGAATCTTGAATACGACAGATTACTCGAACGCAACAACCCCGACATTCCTTGAAATCTCAGAGATCGTTCCGACAGGCGGTCTTGATGATTACCACGAAATGCTGCAGCTGTCAAATATATTTGATGGCTACCAGCCACAATTTATCCCTTATGATTTAGGAGGTAGAATTATGGATCATGGCTTTTCTTCCAGTCCGCTGGCAATGCTGAATTCTTCTGAGTATCCCGCTGAAATGCAGCAGCCTCAGCTCCCTGATTTTACAGATCGGTCAGCGTTGATTGCAGTCCCTAGTGTGATTAAAGTACTGGAAAACCCGAATACTCCGCCGGAACAGACAGCTGCACTAGTTCAAGAATTGATGAATCAGGGTTCAGATTACGCTATGTCAGCTGCAAAGATCGGCAGTGCTATACACAGGCAGAACCTTAGCTTCGGCGTGCAAGAGGATATGATCTTCTCGCCGACACCGGCGATTATCATTGACCGGAGAGGCTTCTGGAATGAACCAAACGGAAGTATTCTTGATGTTCCCTATACTGAGAACAACGACAAATAACTCTATGGGGCGGCAGCGATGCCGCCCATTTTTATTATACCTGAGCTATCAATAACTGTCAAGTATAATTCTTTATAAAAAAACGGAAAAGATATCCTTTTATGGTTTGACAAACGATGTATGGTATGGTATACTTGAGAAAACAGGGATTGATATGCTTGCATAGATCAGATGATTCTCCGGCACAGAAAGGGACTCACCATGTTTTTCAACCGAATATCCAAGGAAACGAACCGTGCGCAGCGGTTGATTGGGCAATATCAGCGGGGAATCAAAGAGGACGCACAGAACCGCCGCTATTATTTCCCGATGCTGTATTCTGCGCTGTTTTGCAGCCCGTCACCGCAGCATATTCAATATATCAGCGAAGAAGCACGCTCGCTTATAATTGGCAGGGATGCGTATTACGTATCTGATCTGATGCACAGCGATCGTCATGATATGGTCAGCGCTGATCTTGATTACTGGCAAAAGAATTGCACACCATCCTGCTTTCGCGCACTTCTGATCTGCGGTTCTGCTCATCCGAATGGCTATCTTCGCGAGCAATGTCTGAAACTGCTTGCAAATGAGCAATATGTGCTGCAATATATCCTTTTGCGCATGAATGACTGGGTACCCGCTGTCCGGAGAACTGCATGGATAATCATTCAGGAGCAGCTTGGAAAAATGCGGTCAAGTGATGAGCTGATTCAGGCAATGCCATTCGTCGAATATGTCCGGCGCGGAAAGCGCGTGCAGCGTGATGAAGCATTTTCAATGGACGCATTGGATGAGATACTCATGCCGATATTTGCAGAAAATGCCTCCGAGATATTGCACAGTCCTGTCAGTCTGCGCCGGTTATGTTACCGTGTCTTTCTGCTGCATCCTGCGGCGCAATACCGCGATCTGCTGCTGTATTTCATCCGGAATGAGTCTGACGGCGCGCAGAGAAGTGCGCTTGTTCGGTTTTATCTGAATTGTGCTGCGAATCCGATTTCGGCTGATACAGTCGATGTATTTGCGCAAGATCCATACTGGCGTGTACGTCTGGATGCCTATGAATACCGCATAAAAAAACAAGGAATATGGGACGAATTTGAAGCGTTGTTGATGTCAAAGTCATATCCGATACGAGAATTTGCTGCGTACTATTTAGAGAAAAACGGCTTTGATGTGGTCGGATACTGTCGTAAACATCTGCCGGATACGCTTCTTGCACTTGGTGACTGCGGAACTGCGGAAGATATCCCGTCTATCCGGTCATATATGGAAACGTATCCCTGCGAAGTACTGATATCATTGGTTCGGATCGGGGCAGAGGACAGCAAGGAACTTGTACTGAGCGCAATGCAGAGCAGCAATCCGAAAATAACGAAAGCGGCATATCGTCTAGCCGAAACACGGGTGCATTTTACGCGAAGTGAATTGTTGCCTGAAATTCATAAAGAAACCGACCCACAGCGCAGATGGCGGCTGATTCGTCTGCTCAAAGAGAATGTCGGCTTTGAACTGCTGCCGATTCTGATTCGTCTGTTACGGGAATACACGCATATACAAAGTAATATTCTGGCGTTGATCGAAAGAGTGACCTATTTCCATGCGTTCGGACATCATGCAATCATCGTTTCTCCGGAACTGCATGATGAGATCACGGCAGCACTGTGCAGTGAGGCAGGGACGATACTCTCTGAGCGATTGAAAGATCATATTCTCAACTCGATGTGCATTATGAACTGATGTTTGGTATAGCAAAAGCAGCATTCGCATAGTATGAAAATGAGGGAGCCAAACGGCTCCCACAAAACGTATAAAAAATCGCGTAGGTGTACGGTAGGTGTATTTTTCGTATAGCTACCGATTTTGTTAAAAGTAAAAACCTCGTAGAATTACGAATCTACGAGGCTTTTGATTGGTTGCGGAGGGCGGATTTGAACCACCGACCTTCGGGTTATGAGCCCGACGAGCTTCCAGGCTGCTCCACTCCGCGTCAACAATGATATTATATCACAAGATGAAAGAAAAGTCAAGTATCAAAAGCAAAAATGTGATTATACACATAAAACTAATGAGAGTAGGAGTATTTGTGTTAAAGGTGGTATAGCATGGAATCAACGAAAAATGGTGCAATTTATCTTCGATTGTCAAGAGAGGACGGAAAAGAAACAGAATCAGAAAGTAT
>JAZQOZ010000153.1:0-34048 GCA_045628085.1 Oscillospiraceae bacterium
AAAATATGTTACAATATGAAAAAAGACCCCGAATTTTCGGCGGTCAATGCGTATTCTATCAGTAATATGGGGGTGATAACATGGAATCTGATGCCCAACAGCTCATATCCCGTGTCTATCAGGCCAAGAAAGACAACCAGACAGCCGACCGCCTCATCGCGGATTATATGCCGTTTATCCGGTCGGAAACAGCCAGATTTCTCAAGCGGACACCCGATCCGAGCGACGATGAACTCAGTATCGCAATGTTCGCTTTCTATGAGGCGATCAACAGCTATGCAGAAGAACGCGGCGCTTTCCTGAGCTTTGCCGCATTGCAGATCAAAAACCGCCTGATCGACAATTACCGCAGGGAACGGCGCAATTTCGGTCAGATCTCATTGGATGCACCCGATGAAGACCAGAATGTGCTGCTTGATACGATTCCCGATACGCATGATGTATTTGAGGAAAGTGATATCCGCGAAGCGACTCGTCAGGAGATCGAGGAGCTTTCGGCGCAAATGACTGCATTCGGTGTTTCGATGCACGATATCGCAGAAAATTCGCCGCGGCAGGGAAGGACACTTGAAAGCTGTCGGCTGGCAATCGCCTACGCCAGAAGTCATCCCGATGTCCTCAGCGATTTTCTCCGCACAAAGCGCGTTCCGCTCGGCAAACTTGCAAAGGGCGCAGGTGTCGAGCGCAAAACACTGGAACGTCACCGCCGCTATCTCGTTGCCGTCCTTCTGATCTGTACCAACGGCTATGAGTTACTTCGCGGTCACATCATGCAGGTTCTCAAGGGGGGGAAACCATGAAATATCTCGTCATGGAATGCCATGAGGCTTATGCCGTCCTCATGGATGAAGAATCACGCTTTTTCCATGCGGCAAATCTGCATTATTCGGTCGGTCAGACTGTCACAGAACCGATCCTGATGCAGCAGACCGGATCAGACACCGCAGAGGCAAAACCTGCCGTGTCAAATATCCGGCGTATCGTGATGCGCGTGACTGCCGCCGCTGCCTGTCTGCTGATCGTCGGCGGAGCAGGACTTTTCGGCTATATGCAGCGCTTTCATACGGATGCCGTTGTCGTCCTCAATTCCGATGCGGATATCCGGATGTATCTGAACAAAGAGGGCAAAGTCGTGAAGCTCGTCAGCGATAATGAAGCAGGCGCGGCACTTCTCGAAGGCTATGACTGCCGCCGCAAGAATAAGATCACGGTCGCGCATGAACTGCTTGCACTCCAGAAAGCAAACGGCACCATCAGTGAAGGCGATACCGTTGAACTGTATATTTCTGCGCAGTCAAGCGATGATTATGATGAATATAAAACGGAATTTGAATCGGATATCAGCAAGCTGAAACTGAATGTCAGCGTGCAGGATCTCACCGTGCATCCGGAAGTCACGGCAGTGACGGAATCCGCCGCCGAAGCAGATCAGCCGGAGCAGAATGAGAAACCGAAGAAACCCGATGCCGCATCCGAAACGGCATTGCCCGTCAAGCCGGATGAGCCGAAAAAGCCGGACGGGAAGAATCAGCCGGGAAAGGTTCAGCCGCCGAAACCGGATGAACCGCAACAGTCGCCTGCCGAACCGCCTGTCAAGCCGGATGAACCGCCTGTTCCGCCGGCATCCGGGGAGCATTCGGATATCGCGCCGGAAAAGCCGGACACGCCCGATAACGGAGCAGAGCCGAAATCCGAAAAGGAGAATCCGGAGCCTGTCAAGCCGGAAAAGCCGGATGCTCCGGCAGCCGAGCCGCCGAAAGAGGATGCCGGACTGCCTGAACCGGATAAACAGCCGGTACATAAACCGGAAAAGCCTGCGCCGCATCCGCATCCGGATATGATCGCTGAACCGCCTCTGCAATAAGAATATATAAGCATTGCCCCGAAGATCTGTACTGCATCGTACACAGAACTTCGGGGCTTTTTTTGCGTCCGGAATGTCGAAAAGCACTCGCTTTATACAGATAGTATGCTATAAACTGTAAAATTTTGGATAAAATATTGATTTTATCCGGATATTGTTGCAAGTTGCACAAAAATGAAACGCAAGATTCTTTCAAAAAGCATCTTGCATGATTTGTCGAAATGTGATATAATGAGTTCATAGGAAAGGAACATTATAGCCATTTTAGCTATTAGATGCCGAAAGGAGGATCTTATGCCGCAGAATCTCAATGACTCCGTACCAAATCCGCTGGATACGCGAATCATGAAAACGCCGAGTGCCGTTGCGCGGCGAACATTTTTTTACATTCAGGAATGCGGACACCTGAAAGCCGGCGACAGCCGCCATACCACAAGGCAGAATGTGCAGTCTTTTTTGTTTGCAGTTGTGCTGGAAGGCAAGGGCAGTCTGAATTATGACGGACAGCGTTATCAGCTTGAAAGCGGCGACTGCTTTTTTATTGACTGCCGCACTGCGCATTCCTATCAGAGCGATCCGAAAAATCCGTGGGAGCTTCTCTGGGTGCATTTCAACGGCTGCACAACAGAGGAATATTACAAGCTGTTTCTGGTACAGCAGCAGGTCGTTTTTCACCCTGTTTCCGCAATGAAATTCGTTTCACTGCTTCAGGAGCTGATGCGCCTGAATGCCGAAACATACGCAGATACGGAGATCCTGACATCCGGACTGCTGGCAAATCTGCTGACGATGCTTTTGACAGTCAACAGTATTTCCGAGGAAAGCGATACCGCATTGCAGGTGAAGCTCAAAACCGTGCTTGCACATATTGATGCCAATTTCACGACGGATATCCGGCTGGATGACCTTGCAGAACGCTTCGATATCAGCAAGTATTATCTGACGCGCGAATTCAAGCGTGCATACGGTGAAACGATTTTCCAGCATATTATCGGGCTGCGCATCAATTATGCCAAGCGTCTGCTCCGGTTTACGGATAAATCCGTCGAGGAGATCTCATCCCTCTGCGGCTTTAATGATCAGAGTTATTTTTCCAAACAGTTCAAGAAGGCTGAAAATGTCACCTGTCTGGCATTCCGCCGCCGCTGGAGAGATTGACATACGGTTTCCGCTTATCACCTGCGGCGGAGCGAATGCGATGGATGCCGCACGCTCCCGATGCAGGCACTGGATGCCGCGCTCGGTCAATTCCCATTGATCATCAATACCGTTCCGGCTATGCTTCTGGATGCAGACAGACTGCGTCTGCTGAAGCCGAAGGCACTCGTTCTTGATCTGGCTTCCAAGCCGGGCGGGGATGATGCCGGAGCCGGAGATCACGGATATGACAGAACTGTGCCGCATGAAACGGTATACTATATAATAGAATGAAAAGCGAATGCAGTGAACACAGAGAGGGCTGTTCACGATTCCGGAAATGAATGGAGCCGCAGAGGAAAGATCTGCGGCTCTGTCTGTCGGTCAGACAATGTGAATGCCAAAACAAAAGCTGTCCCTGACCTGCCGGAGGACTGCCGGCTTTTGGAATCCCATTTTGCTCATTATGCTCATTTTGCGCGCCGGATGCGCACGCTTACTGCATTCTGGAGCTTGCCGCCGGATAGAATTCCTCGCCCTCAATGCGGCCGAATTCCCATGCGTGCGAACGGCTCTGCCGCGTTGCCGCACCGCCGACCGGCAGATCGCATACAAGATTCAGCGTCGGATCCATCTCACAAAGCTCCCCCACACTCAGTACGATCGCATCTTCCTCGGTATGCGTGCCGCCGCAGATAAATTCCCATGTATTGTCATTGAAATGATGACAGACGACCGTCACATCACCGCCCTCCAGTACGTGTGTACAGGTCAGGACAAGCAGATCAGGACGTTCGCTGAACGGATAATGTGCCATGTGATCTCCTCCAATCAGATAGTCTGTAACAATATCATACAGGAAAATGTCCGAAAAATCAAGCGGAAATGTGATGATACGGTGAAAATTACAAATCAGACCGTGAAAAAACAGCCCGAATGTCTGTGTTTCGCCTGATGCCTGCATAATCAGAAACGCCATTTTGTAAGAAAAGAGGCATATTTTGTAATCGAAATGTAACAAACTCGAAAAAAAACGTGAAAAAACGGTTGCAAAACCGAAAATATGCACAAAACGGCAATGAAGTTGGTGTGAGATATGCACATCACAAACAAATAAGGTGACGAATTGATGATTTGCATTGACTTTTCCCGCGATTTCGTGTATATTACAAGTATGAAAACAAGGCATTCAGCAAAGGTCACTGACGGAAGCCTGACACCAGATGTGATCCGAACCGAAGGACTTGTTGAGAGGAAGCTAACTCATTCAGAGCCGCGCTTCCAAGCTGCGCAAAACGCAGCCTATATCACACCCGACAGAACGGGTACACATTTTCTGCGCTGCGAACGCAGCAAATATTCGCAGCAAAATGAAGGAGGAAACTTACAATGAACAAGCTTAAAAAGTCTCTTGCTCTGATTGCTTCTCTGGCAATCGCTTCCACCGCTTTCTATGCATGTGGTGATGACACCACAAGCACCGCTTCTTCTGATGCAGAATCTTCTGTAGCAGAGTCTTCCGAGGAGTCCTCTGAGGAGTCTTCTGAGGAGTCTTCTGAGGAGACCGATGAGTCTTCTGAAGATGCAGCTCCGGCTGGCGAAGTTAAGTTCGGCGATGACGGCGACAAGCTCTCCATCCTCTGCTGGACCGGCGACGACGTCGAGAAGATGATCGAGAACTTCACCGAGGCAAATCCGGACTACGCTGGCAAGGTTGAGTATGTCAACGTTGGTTCTAACGGCCAGGAAGCTCGCGAGCAGTATGCTAACTACTTCGCAGGCGACGAGGATGTTGACCTCTTCGTTCTCGAAGCAGACTGGATTCTGGACTACATCAACAACGATGAGTACACCGCTCCGCTGTCTGATCTCGGCTTTGCTGAGTCTGACTTCGACGGCTGCTATGATTACACCGTTTCCATCGGTACTGATAACAACGGCGTTCTGAAGGCTGCTTCCTGGCAGGCAACTCCGGGCGGCTACGTTTACAGAACCGACCTGGCTGAGCAGTACCTCGGCGCAAAGACTCCGGATGAGATGCAGGAGTTCGTTAAGGACTGGGATACCTTCACTGCAACTGCTAAGAAGCTGCAGGATGACGGCAACAAGATCGCTATGGCTGATACCCTCGGCGGTATGTGGCAGGTTTACCAGTACACCCGCGACACCGCATGGCTCGACGCTGACAACAAGCTCATCGTTGATGACTACTGCGAGAAGTACGCAAACCTTGCTAAGGATTACTACGAGAACGGCTATGTAACCAAGGAAGATCAGTGGTCTGACGGCTGGTATGCAATCGGCCAGGATGATTCCACAATGGGTTACTTCTTCTGCACATGGTGCCTCGGTTCCGGTTCTATGCTCTCCAACGCTGAAGGCGGCGAGGGCGGCAAGACCTTCGGTAAGTACAACATCACTGCTGGTCCTGCAGGCTACGCATGGGGCGGTTCTTGGCTCGCAGTTTCTCCGAAGTGCGATAACGGCACTCTTGCACGTGACTTCGTCAACTACTTCACTGTTGACACCGCTACTGCAAAGGATTACGCTCTGTTCAAGTCCGAGTTCGTTAACAATCCGGACGTTATGAAGTCCATCGTTGACGACGGCTCCAACAAGAACGATCTCCTCGGCGGTCAGGATCAGTTCTCTGTTCTGTACGAAGCAGCTGGCAACATCGACATGGATGGCAAGATCACTGCATTCGACAGCCAGATCAAGACTGCATTCAACGATGCTGTTACCAAGTATGCTAAGGGCGAAATCGCATCTTACGATGAGATGGTCACCGCATTCAAGACCGAAGCTGCAAAGATCGAGGGTATCACCGTCGAGTAATCTGCACGCTCCGAAATTCAGACATTTCCGCAGATAATTACGAATATGCCTGATAAATAGCATAACCGAATATTTGCCTATTGGGTCATTGTGCCCAATAGGCGAATATTTTATCTGTACGCGGAAAATTTACTAATTTTTTCTTGAAAGGGTGTGCTGAATGGCTACAGCTGCACAAAGACGGATCAAATCCGTCAGCTATGCGAAGTACGGCTACATCTTTATCCTGCCGTTCTTTATTGTCTACTTTATCTTTAGTTTTTGGCCGCTGATCCAGACATTTATTCTGGCATTCAGCGAAAACGGTACCAGAACACCGGCGCTGATCGGTCTGGATAACTTCAGAACGATCCTTGCGAAGCCCGCCGCGAATGACTTCAAGGCAATGGGCATCCATAATTCGTTCTGGAACGGCCTGAAAAACACAATGATCATCTGGTTCGGAAACTTTATTCCGCAGATCGCCCTGTCTCTCCTGCTCGCAGTCTGGTTTACAGATCTCCGTGTCAAGATGCCCGGCAAGGGATTCTTTAAGGTCGTTATGTATATGCCGAACATCATTACAGCCGCATCTGTTGCAGGTCTGTTCCTTTCCCTGTTCGGCGATTCTTCCTACAGCGTTATCAATACGCTCCGCGGCTGCGCTATGTCAAAAGAGGAGCTGGCCGCTGCCGGATTGGATTCGGCGGTTGAACCTTTGAAGATCATCACAGGTATGTGGTCTTCGCGTATCTTAGTTATGTTTATTCAGGTCTGGATGTGGTTCGGCAACACCATGATCATGCTGATGTCCGGTATTCAGGGTATCAACGAGTCCCTCTTTGAGGCGGCTGAGATCGACGGTGCGAACTCCCGTCAGACTTTCTGGCGCATTACCTTCCCGCTGCTCAAGACCATCATGGTCTATACACTGCTGACTTCCATGATCGGCGGTCTCCAGATGTTCGATATCCCGTATATGCTCCATTCCGGTACGGTCGTCAACGACTATATCAAGACGGTTGCTGTCTTTATCTATGAAATGTTCCACAGCAACTTTGCAAAGCCTTCGTTCGGTTATTCCGGTGCGGCTTCTGTTATTCTCTTTATTATCACTTCGATCCTCGGTGCGCTCGTATTCTATGTACAGCGTGATAAGGATGCGATCGAGAAAAAGAAGAAGCAGAAGCAGGCTGCAAAGGAATGGAAACGTAAGCAGAAGGGAGGCGGATTCAGTATATGAGTAAGGTAACTTATGAGTCCGACAAGGGCGGTTATCAGACGCGCGTTCTCGCAAAATCCGCCGGAATCTATGTGGTACTGATCATTCTCACACTGGTCTGTCTTATTCCGATCTGGATTCTGGTCGTCAACGCAACTCGTCTGCATAACGATATCATCAGCGGCGTTTCGCTGATCCCGAGTACGCATTTGTTTGATAATATCAAAACACTCGGCACAAACTCACTGTATAACAAGTTCTTCTCGCCGCTGCTCGGTATGAGAAACTCCCTGATCGTTGCAGGCTTGTGCTGCGTACTGACAGTTTTCTTCTCCGGCATGACCGCTTACGGTCTGGTTGTTTACGATTTCAAGCTGAAAGGTCCGGCTTTCGTATTCATCCTCGCTGTTATGATGGTTCCGACGCAGGTTACTGCCGTTGGTTTCATGAAGATGCTCATTCAGCTGCATCTCCTCGACAGCTACATTCCGCTGATCGTTCCGTCTATCGCAGCGCCGGCAATCGTATTCTTTATGCGCCAATATATGCTGTCCTCGTTCCCGCTCGATATCATCGAAGCGGCTCGTATCGACGGCTCTAACGAATTCCGTACCTTCCTGACCATCTCCATTCCGATGATGAAGCCGGCTTTCGCTGTTCAGGCGATCTTCGCATTCATCCAGAAGTGGAATGACTACTACAACCAGTCCATCGTTCTTGTTTCCGGTAAGCCGAAGCAGCTCACGATGCCGATGATGGTTCAGAAGGTTATCGCGATCGACCGAAACGCAGACTACGGTGCAAACTACGCCGCGATCTTCCTTTCGATCATTCCGGTCGTTGTAATCTATATTGTTCTCTCCAAGTTCATCATCGGCGGCGTTGCAGCCGGCGGTGTCAAGGAGTAATCGGATTACACCTGAATTCACACAAAAAGCACAGTGCCTTCGGGTGCTGTGCTTTTTTCATGGGAACGGAGAAATTATGAATGATTTTGCGGATGCGCTGAAAGCAGCAGAACGTGATATGGGCGGCAAGGGCATCGGGACACTCGGCGAGAAAACACTGCATCTTGCATTGAAATATTATTTTGCACCGGATGCGGAAACGCATGAGCGTCCGCTCGGCGGTTTTATTGCCGATGCTGTCACGGAGAACGGTGTATTTGAGATCCAGACGCACGGGCTCAGCCGTCTGAAACCGAAGCTCGATGCATTCCTGCCGCTTTGTCCGGTCACGGTCGTGCATCCGGTCGCTGATCCGAAATGGGTTTGCCGTGCGGATGAATACGGCGAGGTGCTGTCACGCCGAAAATCCCCGAAACATGAATCCGTATACACGGCAATGCGTGAGATATATACCCTGCGTGAATACCTGATGCGCCCGAATTTCCGGCTTTGTATCTGCACAGTCGAACTGACGGAATACAGCGTCCGGCAGAGCAGTCGGAAGTGGCAGAAACTTGACCGTGTACCGGAAGCACTGCACGATATCCGATATCTGCAAAGCATCGCAGATTATGCGAAATTATTACCGGATTCGCTTGCAGAGCAATTTACGGTGCAAATGCTGTCAGATGCGATCCATGCGCCGGAAATGCAGACGCGGCTGCTGATCGCTCTGCTGATGCGGCTCGGCGTGATCGAAGAATCCGGCAGAATAAGCCGCTGTAAGCAATGGCGGCGATGTGGCTCCGGCATCATCGGGGGTTGACTTTGAAGCCGCATCCGAACTCGGTGTACAGGTGATCTGGGCGCTTTCTCTGCCGGGCAGGACTGCACCGGTCTCCGCCGGAAAAATCGTTGCGCAGACGATTCGTGAGATTCTGGAGAAGGGAGGAACGCCGGATGACTGATCTGCATGGGGTACGTCTGGGATTTGCCGTCTGCGGTTCGTTCTGCAATGCATCCAATGCGGTCAGAACGGCAGAGGCTTGTGCGGCATCGGGTGCGGAGCTTCTTCCGATCGTATCGGAGCATTTTGCCGGAACTCGGACACGATTCGGTGCGCCGGAGGGCTTTCTGGAACCGCTTGCCGCACTCGGCGGCGGCAGATTGATTCAGTCGATTTGTGAAGCAGAGCCGATCGGACCGAAAGATATGACTGATGCACTTCTGGTTTGTCCGTGTACGGGGAATCTTCTTGCAAAGCTCTCTGCCGGAATCACCGATAACACCGTGACAATGGCGGTCAAATCGCATCTGCGCGGCGGAAAGCCTGTGATATTGTGTATTGCGACAAATGACGGTCTGGCGGCATCTGCGCGAAATATCGGTGATCTGCTGAATCGCCGGCACTATTATTTTGTGCCGTTCGGGCAGGATGCGCCGCAGAAAAAGCCGGCATCTCTCGTTGCGGATTTCACGAAAGCGCCGGAAACGGTCGCGGCGGCGCTCTGCGGTGAGCAGATTCAGCCCATTTTGCTCTGAGAGTAACAGAAAATTGCAATATGCCAAACAGATTATCCGGTTTATTGGGAATGAACGGCGAGCAATAAAATGAGATTCCAAAGGGAATGAATCCCTTTGGAATCCCGTTATGAGGCATCCTGTGATTCTGCCTATGTGAAACGCTTAGAAACCCTACTCCTGCACGCCTATAGAACCGGGAAGCGATAACGGCCGTCGGCACTGCCGACAGCCGCAGGATCGCTTGAACCCTGCGGCTGTTTCGTATAATATTTATTACTTTACGTGCTTGGAGAGGTCAACATTCAGTCCCTTGATGCCGTTGCAGATGATGCCTGCCACGACATCTGCACCGGTCTCGGTGAAGTGCGTGAAGTCTGTACCGCCGGTTGCACCGCCTAAATAGTAGCCCTTGACGGTGTTGTAATCGCGCTTGTTGAAATCATTGGTCATTGCCGAACCGAGGTCGAAATACGGAACATTGTATTTCTTCGCAAGTGCCTGACACGCAGAATCAATATTGCGGTAGCCGACTTTGAACGGCTGGCTCTGATTTCTGATGGAAAGTGTCGGGCTCATCAGGATCGGCGTTGCGCCCTTATCGAGTGCGCCTTTGATATAGAATGTCATGTAATACTCGAATGAGCCGTTTGTCGGATTATCAACATTGTTGCAGACAGGTGCATAACGCTCTGATTTCGAGGAGTCGCCGTCATTGATGCCGAAATCCACAAGCAGATAATCGCCGGGCTTGATCTCATCCAGAATGGTTGTCAGTCTGCCGTTGTCATAGAAGCTCTTGGAGCTTCTGCCTGCGATCGCACGGTTTGCAACGGTCACGCTGTCATCAAAATAATTCTGGAGATAATAGCCCCAGCCCTGCTGCGGTTTATAGCTTGCGTTATAGCTCTGCGCGGTGGAGTCTGCTGCAACATAGACGACCGGCTTATCAGATGTCGGCTGCTGTGACGGTGTCGAATTCGGATCGTATGCTTCTGCGATCGGTTCGTCAGTCAAGGTCAGCTGGAGATAATCGAGGTTCGGGCCGCCCTCTGCGGTATTGGATTTCATTGTAATATGATTGATGCCGGCTTTCAGCGGAAGGACGAGTCCGCGTTCTTCCCATGTTGTCCAGTCGCCGGTCGTCAGGAAGCTCTGTTTCCATGTGCTTGTCTGACCGTCAACCGAGATCATCATTTCGCGGTCTGTTACGGATGCATTGGCGATATGGAATGTGCAGAGATAATTGCCGTCCTTCGGAACATTGACAGCAAATGTCACTTCGGAGCTTGTTGTATTATCGAGATTCAGATAATCCTTATACAGATATCCGGCATTGGTTTCTTCGCGCCATCCGTTTGTGATGCTTTGCTCGGATGCCGCATATTTCGGATCGGCGAATGCGGTTTCCTTACCGAGCAGATAATCGGACAGCAGCTTGATATCCTCAGCATTTGCGATCATATCGCCGTTGAGGTCGATCGACTGTATCAGGTTATAGTCTGTTGTATTGGAAAGAATGATGCGCTTTGCGAATGCAAGGTCTGCGGCATTGATCACGCCGTTGCCGTCCGGATCGCCCTGCATCAGGGGATCAGCCTGTGCAGGCGGATTATCCGGTGTGTCAGGATTATCCGGATTATCCGGATCATCGTCCGGTATCTGCGGCTGTGCGCCTGCATTGATCGCTTCTGCCATGAACTGTGCCAGAACGGTCGCGCCCTTGCGGTTCGGATGCAGTCCGTCATCGAGATACATTCCGCTGACTTCGTTTGCGCTCTTGGTAAGGCAGTAATTCTGCCAGAGTGTGAACAGGTCAACGACTTCGATATTCAGCGCCTTGCCGACTCTGTCGAGCGCGCCGCCGTACCAGCGGCCTGAGAGCAGCGGATTTCGCTGACAGTCACCGTTTCTGCCCTGCTGTTTGACGAGCATGACGCGCATACCCTTTGCCATTGCGCGCTTTGCCATATCGGTGATGATTTCCTCATACTGCGATTCGGTCGTATTATTCTTGGAATTGGTATCGTTGATGCCGATTGAAATGATGTAGATATCGCCGGGCTGACCGTTTTTCTCCGTGACGGTAAACTGTCCGGCTTCCATAAATCCTCTTGCGTACTGACCGGATGCCGCCATATTCATGACCTGCCACTTGGATTTGTCAATGAATTCGGGGAGCATCTGTGCCCAGCCTGCCTGCGAGGATGAATCCAGCGGATAGTAGTTGCAGACGGTGGAATCACCGCAAACCCAGATCGTAGGATTGGTTTTTGCTGTTG
Source organism: Oscillospiraceae bacterium (assembly GCA_045628085.1). Classification (GTDB taxonomy): domain Bacteria; phylum Bacillota; class Clostridia; order Oscillospirales; family Ruminococcaceae; genus Firm-04. The sequence continues at coordinate 11,731 of JAZQOZ010000153.1, forward strand.
TGGAGATCTGCTTGATCTCCAGTGCGGAAATGGAGAACGGATAGCCGTCTTTTCCGGCGCAGGCGCAGATATTGAGCTGACCGTCCGAAACGGGCACCTGCAAAGTGTGGTAAGCGCCGTTTCCGGTCATATTGATGATCTGATACATATTCTCGATCGCAATGCTTGTACGGTTGGTATTGCCGAGCCAGACGGATACCTGATACAAGCCGTTTTCCACATCGGCGCAGAAGGTATATTTTCCGGTCGGCGAGGAATTTTTGAACTGGACGGCATCGCTGAGAGCGCCGCTGCCGGATGCTGCGACATTGGCAACATTTGTGCCGGATGAAAAACCGTAGCCTCTGGATGCATTGTAGCCGTCACCGGCTGATACGCCCGTATAGCCGTTTGCAGTTCCGCCGCCGCCGAAGTCAAACTTCCAATAGGTATTGGCTGCGGATACAGCCGGCGGAGCGGAGGGCAGAGCAGTCATGCAGGATGCAGCCGCCGCGATAGAAGTGACCGCTGCGGTCAGCTTCCGGATGATTTGTTTTTTCATTTTCTATATGATCCCCCTTTCAGATATCGGTATGCGCTCCGGAATCCGGATGCTATACCGATCTTATTTTATCATATCATATTCGATTCAGCGTGTCAAGCAGAATGTTCAATTATGAAAGGAAAAGTCATGAATATCAGACAATACGATATTTTTTAAAAGATATATTTATCATGGCGCAGATTCATAAAAAAATTGCCTTTTATTCATGTTTTGTTCATGTATTATTCAGTTTTAATCTATGTTTATCCGGTATAATTGAGGCGAGGTTTTATGAAACCTTGTTTCAAATCCCCCAATCCCCCTATGTTTTGTTGATTTCACTTCTCCTTGCAGCTATGTGGCTTCGGTCACATAGTTTTTCTTTTGGATATTGTATGAAAAAAAGCACAGGACGGTATACAGCCGGCTTGTGCTTTTGTTGTATTGTATTGATTTTCTATTCTTGATCGTATGTGGTTATATTGATATATTTAGTTTGCTGTTCTATACCTTTAGTTCGGATGTAAGATTTCATTGGGCGCGGGGCGCGAATGCGAGGGCAAGAACCACAGGGAAAGAGGATTCTTCGCTGTCGCTCATATCTCCCCTTTCCCTAAGGTTCTCTCCCTCGCGCTCCCTCTCACCTTACCCATACCCCTCTGGCGCGCGAAATCTCATTCTCTATGCTTTATCAAATTGAAACAATAAACAGCCATGTCGGTCGCGCCGATCTACCCCATGCCGCCGTTCTGTTCCAGTTTTGTATACAGAGCGATCAGTTCCTCACGGCATTCCAGAAATACACGCCCCAGCATCGGATCAAACATTTTGCCGAGCGAATCTTCGATAATCGAAAATGCTTTATCAAAAGAATATGCCTCTTTATAGCAGCGCTTGCTGACAAGCGCATCAAAAACATCCGCAAGCGCCATGATACGCGCTTCGATCGGGATCTCCTCGCCTGTCCGCTTTTCCGGATAGCCGCTGCCGTCATAATGTTCATGATGGAAATTCGCAATATTGACTGCAATGCCGATAAATTCTTCGTCATCCACTTCGCGCAGGACCTTCCGGAGTATTTCTGCGCCCTCAGCAGGATGCTTTTGCATCTCGGCATATTCCGCATCTGTGAATTTGCCGGGCTTGCGCAGGATCTGGTCATCAACGGCGATCTTTCCGAGATCATGCATCGGGGCAGCTTTTCTGACATTGCGCAGGAAATGCTGCGTCAGCCCGAATTGCTCCATCATTTCCTGATTATGAAGCAGTTTGCGCGAGAAAATATGAACAACACGGCTTGTACGGTTGATATGTCCGCCTGTACTGTTATCGCGGCTTTCGACAACGCTTGCAAGTCCCGTTGTGATGGAATGCTGCATTTTCAGAAGATGTCTGGTCTTATCCTCGACTTCCTGCTGAAGCTGGCTGTTATAGCTGTTGAGCAGACGGACATATTTCTGCTGTTCGGTATCGTCCTCAAGCAGAAGTCCGTAGCCGACGATCTGATCTTTTTTGCGAATTTCTGTCACCTTGCGCTCAAACGCTTCTTCACCGAGTTCAAAATGCGTGGTATTTGCCGTGAACAGTGTTGTGATCTCCTGCGGAATACTTTCATTCAGCCGCAGATCGCGCAGGGACGGGAACAGTTCCATTGCGTGTTCATTTGCATCCAGATAGCCGTATTGGTCATCCGTGATGATATAGGGATTCGCCATCTGCTTGAATACCCATTCATGACCGGAATCCCTGACACCGAAGAAATCATCTTTCAGCATACTGATGACCACGGAAAGAAGTGACAGCGAGCAGAGCAGCGGCAGGACTTCCAGATCGGGCTTGACAAGTTCTTCCAGAATCAGTGCCGCAGCAAGAATGACCTGTGCTGTAATCAGACGGATCAGATTATTGCGCTCCGCAGAGAGCTTATTCTTCCGCAGGCGCAGAGCAGAAAAGAACGAGCCGGCGATAAAAAGTACAAACAGGGCGGTATTGCGCAGGAAATATAGTGCCGTCTGATCTGAGATCTGAGCCGTAAATACATTCAGATGTTCATGCCGGATGAAATAATAGTGTCCGATAAAGGTTTCGCAGATCTTCTCATTCCATTGAATGATCGCAAAGCACCCCTCAAAGACCGCCCAGCAGGTCAAAGGCAGGCGCGGTGTGCGCACACGCTGATATGCAAGCAGAAACATGATAAAGAAAAAGAAAAACAGGGCGTTCCCGAGATACTCAAACCGTACTGCCATACGCGCTTCTGCTTCATTCGGTGCAGTTTCCATCAGCAGTGCGCCGATATTCATGACTACACATCCGATACTTGTCAGGAGCAGCCGGATACTGCTCTTGCTCTGCTGACTGATACGCAGAAGTGCGATCATTCCGGCAAGCGGAATCAGAATAGCTATGATCTCTACGAAAACGATCAGCATAATGATGTCATCCTTTCTGTTTTTCTTTCTATTATAGCCGAAATCAGACGGAAAATCAAGTCCTTTCTGTTAATCAGCAGTGAACTTCTTGACTTTCATTCTGCCGCATGGTATAATGAATACGGCAGTTGTATTGCCGCAGGGCTTATGCACAGGAGGAATTGAAATGACGACGTATGAATTGCAGCAGGAGATCATCCGGCTGAAAAAAGAAAAAAATATCTGTATTCTTGTTCACGCATATCAGTCACATGATGTCTGGGAAGTTGCCGATTTTATCGGTGATTCTTTCGGATTGACACAGCAGGCGGCAAAATCTGACGCAGATACCGTAATCATGTGCGGCGTGAAATTTATGGCGGAAACGGTCAAGATGCTTTCGCCGCAGAAGCGCGTTCTGCTGTCCAATGCGGATGCAGGCTGCCCGATGGCGGAGCAGATGAATAAAGCAGATGTTCTGAAACTGAAAGAACAGATGCCCGATCACAAGGTGGTTGCCTATATCAATACGACTTCGGAGCTGAAAACCGTCTGCGATGTCTGCGTGACATCGTCCTCTGCGGTAAAAATTATCAAGGCGATGCCGGAACAGAAGATCCTCTTTATTCCGGACTGCAATCTCGGTGACTGGGTGAAAAAGCAGGTGCCGGAAAAACAGATCGAGCTTGTCCGCGGCGGCTGTCCGACGCATCTGCGCATTTCTGCTGCCGAAGTACAGGCGGCAAAGGCAGCGCATCCGGAAGCGCTTTTGCTCGTGCATCCGGAATGCCGTCCGGAAGTTACGGCGCTTGCAGACTATGCAGGCAGTACGACCGGCATCATGTCCTTTGCAGAAAAGAGCGATGCAAAGGAATTCATCATCGGAACGGAGAACAGCATTGTGCAGCATTTGCAGATGCAGTGTCCGGAAAAGCGGTTCTATCCGCTGTCGAAGGACTGCATTTGTCAGAATATGAAGCTGACAACGCTCGGCGATGTATATGACTGCGTATGCGGCAGAGGCGGTCTGGAAATCGAAATGGATGCGGCGCTGATTGCAGATGCCAGACGCTGCATAGATGCTATGCTTGCCTACGGCGGCTGATGCAGATAAGCTGATATCAAGCGAAAATCCTGTCGGGGACATCAAAACCGGCAGGATTTTTTTGTATGAAAATTTGATATGAAATCGCAATATTTGAGAAGTGTATACAATAAGACAGTACAAGTATACAAATGATACAGACATCTTGCTGAAAATACAGGAAGCAAGCATTTTCCGAGATTATGATATAAAGTTATGGAACTTTCCCTGCAATTAATCCAGAAATTCTTATAATCGTACATTGAAGTTGGTATGTAAATTTGTTATAATGACAATGACAGAGTACGTACAGGTTCCGGATCGACGGATTTTCCGGAACGCAATAAACGGGCAGACAGCGGTCTGCCGTGCCAGAAGGGGATTTGTATGAAGACAAAAACAAAGAGAATGGCTGCAGCGATGCTCAGCAGTGTGATGCTGATGTCCGGTGCAGCGGCAGTTGTTCCGCAAAACGCGGCGGCTGCAGGAGATTGTGTGATCGACTCCAGTACAACATATCAGACGATCAGAGGATTCGGCGGCATCAACCTGCCGGAATGGATCTCTGAGGGCGACATGACGGATGCACAGGTGCAAAAGGCATTCGGCAACGGCCCGGATGAACTCGGATTTACGATCCTGCGTATTTTTGTAAACGATGACAGCAACCAGTGGAAGACAGCCGTTCCGACTGCAAAGCGTGCGCAGGCACTCGGCGCAACGGTCTTCGCTTCACCGTGGAATCCGCCTGCTGCGATCCGCAATACGGTCAACGGCGGTCTGAACGGCGGTAAGTATCAGCTCAAGAGCGACAAATGGAAGGAATATGCACAGCACCTGAACAGCTATATCAAGTATATGGAAGGTCAGGGCATCAACCTCTATTCCGTTTCCGTTCAGAATGAGCCGGACTACGCTTCCGAATGGACATACTGGACCGCAGACAATGTTGCGAAATTCATCGCACAGTATGGTCAGACCGTCAAGGAAGGCACAAAGGCAAAGCTGATGTCCGCAGAGAGTTTCCAGTATCAGAAGCCGATCTATAATGCGATCCTCGGCAATTCACAGGCAATGGCAAATGTTGACCTGTTCGGCACACACTTCTACGGCACACAGCGCAGCCAGATGGACTTCCCTGCTCTCGAAAACTGCGGCAAGGATATCTGGATGACAGAGGTTTATGTCCCGAACAGTGATGCGAATTCCGCAGACCGTTTCCCTGAGGCGGTTCAGGTCGCGGAGAATATGCATAACGGTCTTGTCGTCGGCAACCTGAATGCTTATGTCTGGTGGTACATCCGCCGTCAGTACGGTCCGATGAAAGAAAACGGTCAGATCTCCAAGCGCGGCTACATGATGGCACAGTATTCCAAGTGGGTACGTCCGGGTGCAGTCCGTATCGAGGCGACTGAGCAGCCGAACAGTAATATCCTCTGCTCTGCATATCAGAATGAGGACGGCAATATCGCAGTTGTTGCGATCAACAAGGGCAGCAGCGCCGTAACACAGAACTTCGTTCTCTCCGGCGGTGATATCACCGATATCACTGCTTACCGTACATCCGCAAACGAAAACATTTCGGAGATCAGCCAGTCTGCAAACGGCAGCAGCTTCTCCTCGCAGCTCCCCGGAAACTCCGTCACAACATTCGTCATCGGCGGCAGCGGCTCCGGTACGCAGATCGGTGAGCCGGATGAAGACGGCAACCTCGCACACTATACATTTGAAAACAGCAGCGACGGCTTTACCGGCAGAAGCGCAACCGTTGAAACAACTTCTTCCGAAGCCTATGCAGGCAGCAAAGCCCTCGCCTGCACCGGCAGAGAATCTTCATGGAACGGCGCAACACATACCCTGAATGCAAAAATGTGCAAGCCGGGTGAAGAATACAGCTTCAGCGCAAACGTAAAGTATACTTCCGGTTCTGCATCGGATACCTTCCATCTCACACTGGAATACAAGGATTCTTCCGGCGAAACGCAGTATGACAAGATCGCAACGGAAACCGTTTCAAAGGGCGACTGGGTACAGCTTGCAAATACCAGCTACAAGATCCCGGCAGGCGCAACGAATATGTCCTTCTACGTTGAAACGGATACCAGCACCAACAATTTCTATGTCGATGAAGTCATTATCGCGCCGAAGGGCAAAGAGATCGACGGCCCGAAGGCAGTCAACGTCAAGCTCGGCGACCTCAACGGCGATGATATCATCAATGCAGCAGACCTTTCCATTGCAAAGAACGGCATGAGCAAGGGCTTCGCAAGCGATAAGATCAAAAAAGCTGCCGATATCGACGGCAGCGGCACGGTTGACAGAACCGATATCGACTGGTATGTGAATTATCTGCTCGGCAAGACATCCGCTTTCCTTGAGCAGGTGACACCGCCGACACCGGAAAAAACACCGATGCGCACCATTTCTGAGTATACTCCGGTTGTGGAAAAGCAGGTCACCATGTCTGAGCCGAACGATTCCCACAGCGAAAAAGGCGGCGTACAGTACGGCACGATCAGCAAGAAAACCTATTTCTCCAAGAAAGCAAACAAGAATAAGCCCTATAACATCATGCTTCCGGCAAACTATGACGAGAGCAAGAAATATCCGGTCCTCTATATCCTGCACGGCTACTATGAGAATGAGGACAGAATGATCATTAAGGGCAACGGCACAATGTATACCAAGCAGATCATCGGCAATGCGATCGCGGCAGGCGAAGCAGAGGATATGATCGTTGTCAGCCCGTTCGTTTTTACGAGCGCGACCATGAACGGCCCGTCCGGCATGGATAACCAGAGCAATGCTGCATACGACGCATTTGTGGATGATATCGTTGACAGCCTGATGCCGCATATCGAATCGACCTACAGTGTTGCGACCGGCAGAGAGAATACCGCTGTTACGGGCTTCTCTATGGGCGGCAGAGAGTCGCTGCTGATCGGTATGAAGTATGCAGATAAGTTCGGTTATGTCGGCGCGATCTGCGCAGCTCCGGGCGTATCCGGCGCATTCAAGTGGAACAGCGAAGAAGAATCCCCGTCACTGGTATTCATCACCGGCGGTACGAATGATGACGTTGTCGGTCTTCAGACTCCGGAAGGCTACCACAATAACTTCACCAAGAATAATGTACCGCATATCTGGCACGTTGTTCAGGGCGGTTATCACGGTGACAACTGCATCCACGCACATATCTACAACTTTGTACGTGCGATCTTCCGCGCATAATGAAAATGCATAACGCATAAGAAACGAGCCGCAGAATACAGGTAAAGCTGTGTTCTGCGGCTCTTTTTCTGAATAAAAAAGAGGAGATGCGCGATCTCCCCTCTTTTGTCGGTTTTATATGATCATAAGCAGGAAACTGGTTACCCTTGTCATCAGGAATTGCAGACCGAGAACCAGAATCACATTCAGCAGGCTTGTACCGCCGGCAGTGCTGATCCGCGCTCGGGATTCTTCCGGCGTGGCGGATGTCTGCCGGATACTCTTGATCTGCCGCTTGGAAAAACGGAAATACATATAATTTGCACGCATACACCAGAATACCGAAAGCAGAATATACAGGAAAAATGATACGCCGTCCACGATACGGAATGCGGTGGATTCCACATTGATCCACGAGATCGAAATATCCATCTGATTCTGCAAAAGTGTAATCATTGTGGGGATCTCCAGCAGTGTATTCAGCACCATTGCCAGAACCGCACTGCCCCACATCTTTCTGTTCGCAAAATAAAACTGCGGACAAATCAGACTGAGGAAATTAAACGAGAGCTTCTTGCCGGTCTTTTTCATCAGACGGAACAGCGGCAGATAATAGAAAACATTGGTGCGGATAAATGCAGATGCTTCTGAAACCGTGATGCCGTCCAGTGATTCTTCCGGATCCAGACCGAGGCACGGATCATCTTCCGAAAGCCGGATGCCGTCATACAGTTCCGGATTCAGTGCAGGCGATTCGCCGGATTTGCGTGCGGCAGACTGTGCTGCTTCTTCATCGCGGCGATCCTGTGCGCGCTGTTCTTTCTTCTGATCCTGATATTGCTGATACCAGCTTTCTCCTTTTTCATGGAGCGCCGTGTTGATACATACGCCGTTTTTCTTCCAGCACGCTCTGTGATAGGGCGTACCGCAGTCCGGACAGGTCACAATGTCATCCTGCTCTTTGAACAGTTCGCCGCAAGTGAGACATGGCTGTCCGATATATTCCTGCATAAGCTCCCGCCTTTCTGTTGACTGATGTTGTTCGATTGTCTTTATTTTACCACATCTTCTGCGGATTTACAAGACCGGCGGCTGATTTTTCATGCATTCTTCACGATTTGGCAGGATTCAGCAGGTGCTTTTTGTATTTGCACGCCTGAATCGCGGATTTTTTTGAAAAAACACTTGCATTTTTCCGGAAAATATGTTATACTGAAAACAATCGTTTGCCGGCGGTGTATCCGCGGCTGAGAAAAACATCAAAATAGAAGAAAGGATAGTCTGTACTCATGAGCGTGATCGAAATTATCGGCGGAATTATTCTGCTGCTTGCAACTGCACTGATTATTTTCTTCTGTCTGCTTCAGGATCAGAAGCAGGATCAGAACATGACCTCTGCAATTACCGGCGGAAGCTATGACTCCGCATTCAGCAAGAATGAGGGCAACACCAAGGAAGCGATCCTGAAAAGATGGACAAAGTGGCTTGCAATCATTTTCTTTATCGTGACACTGGTCATTACGATCGTTCCGGTATATATCAATACGGTTGAATGAATGTGAAAAATCCCTGCACGCTGAAAAGGTGTGCAGGGTATTTTTTTATGAAAGAATCCCATGTCTTGCGGCATCCTGATACTGTGCCTATGTGAAACGCTCAGATATTCTATTTCTGCACGCTCATAGAACCGGGAAGCGGAAATGGCTGCGGGCTCTGCCCGTCAGTGAAGCTGAACAGTTCCTCGACCGTTGTGCCGAACACCTGCGCGATATCCATTGCGAGCTTCAGCGACGGATTATACAGTCCCTTTTCAAGCCGGATGATCGTTTCACGCCGCACACCGACCAGATCGGCAAGATCACCCTGCTTCATATCCGTTTTAGCGCGGTATTCCTTGATTTTTGTGTGTATCTGAAATTCAGGCATCGGCATCATCTCCTGTTTCATCTTCGTCATCTGTATCCATTTTTTTGAGCTGATATGCATGGTATATCTCAATGCCCAGCTCGATCAGACGCACCGCCAGAATGATCGCCACACCTGCAATAAAACAGATTTTCGGCCAGAGCTGCGGGTTCAGAGTGATCTCCAGATCCCTGCCGATCACGCCCAGAACAACCAGCAGCAGTACAACAGTCAGAAGCACGGCCTTGACCGCAGTATATTCACGCTTTTCTGCCAGTTCATCGGTTTTTTCATGCTTGAACAGTGCATTGTGCAGAAATTCTGCCAGAATCCACAGCGTCATCGCCGCCACACTGTCTTTGAAAATGAAGATGAACATGAACGCGAATTCCACAGCCGTAAAAATCAGACCGACCGCGATGCTTTGTGCCGCCGATAACCGGAGCGGGAAACGCTTTGATTTGTTTTGTTTCGTATCAGACATTGGAATCCTCCTTACTGCCGAACGGCGTGTCAAAAATCAAAAAGAGTATGCTGCGGACTGCAAGAACTGCACTCAGAATAATGACAACGATCTCCGCAGGCATTGCACTGTTCCGCGCGAACATTCCGAATACGGCGAATGCCGCAAAAAGCATCCACATTGCCGCTGTATTCGCTTTGGCAAGATTCTGTTTTGCAAGCTCATCGCTTTTTTCCATGTGCCCGTCGTAGAATACGGCGATCACGATGGGCAGCCAGATGAACATTTCCGTCCAGTTGTCAATGAACAGAACGGCAAGTATGCCGAGTATGGAAACTGCTGCGATCGCAGTGTGGACAGAACGAAGGGTTACGATTTTCTTATTTTCCTGTTTCATGGTGTTACCGCCTTTCTGTGTGATGTATTCATCACTTTATGTGACAATTATATCACCAAATATCCGGCTTGTCAAGAGAAATGTGCGAAAAATATCACTTTTGTAGGATGATACAAAACGGCACGGCTTTTCCTGTGCGATGTGATATATTTATCACAATCCGGAACGCGGTGCGCAGAAATTCCGGTTGCATTTTTCTGCGCAACATGGTATAATACTATTGATAGCTATACCCCACCGAACCGACTTCATTCCGAAAGGAGCATCGTTATGGCAGGACGCAGACATTCTCATATTTCAAAGGCTCGCAGCAGCATGAAAAAAGCTGACCGCAAGGGCGCAGTGCGCAACAAAAAGGAATATGATGTTACCATAAATGTGCAGGTTTCCGAGGAGCAGATCACGCACTTCGCAAACCGGATCACCACATTTCTGAATAAGGCAAACGGCAGACCGGTTTCACGCACCGATCTCGCTGCAAAATGCCGCGGCAGAGGACAGGCAGCCTATCTGCGTGCCCTCAAAAAGCTCATTACCGAGGGTGTGATCGCAGAGCGCAGAAACGGCTACGCAATGGCGGCGGCTGCCGGAATGTACCGCGCCGTTATCACGCGCATCAGCCGGACATACGGCTTCGCAAAGCCCGAAACAGACGGCAAGGAAGTGTTCATTGCCGGCAGAGATCTCAAGGGCGCAATGGCAGGCGATGTCGTATTGCTGATGCCGACCGGTGAGCGAAACGGTACGCCGGAAGCGTCCGTACAGACCATTATCACACCTGCGTCCGTTCAGACTGCCGGTGTGCTGATCGAAGAATGCGGCGAACTGCGGTTCCTTTCGGATTCGCTCTGCCGTCAGCCGCTGGAAATTGAAAATGCTGCGGACTGGCGCGAACATATCGGTGATAAGGTGCTTGCGACCGTGACAAAGCGCGGAACGCGGCATTCGGAGCATATTGTCCGCGTGGATATCTCGCTCGGCAGTGCAGAATCGGCGCGTGCCTGCGCGGAAGCGCTTGTGATCGTCAGCGGTGTGCCGACTGAATTTCCGCCCGATGTGCTTGCGGAAGCGGAACGTCTGGAGCAGAACGGCATCCCCGCAGAAGAATTGAACGGCAGACTCGATCTGCGTCAGCCGGAAGATATCATCTTCACGATCGACGGCTGGGATGCAAAAGATCTCGATGATGCGATCTCGATTTCCAGAACCGATAAGGGTTATCGTCTGGGCGTTCATATCGCGGATGTTTCGCATTATGTGCAGCAGGATTCGCTGCTGGATAAGGAAGCAATCTCACGCGGCACAAGTATTTATTATGCCGATCAGGTGATCCCGATGCTCCCGAAAGCGCTGAGCAACGGCATCTGCTCGCTGCATCCGGATGTAGACAGGCTTGCATTCTCTGCCCTGCTCGAACTGGATGAAAACGGTGAAATTATCAGCAGCCGCTTTGAGAAAACCGTCATTCGTTCGGCTGTTAAGGGCGTATACCGCGAGGTCAATGCGCTGATTGCCGGAACGGCATCACCGGAAATCGAAGAAAAATATGCGGCAGTCAAGCCGTCACTGCTCTTATTGAATGAACTGCGCGAAAAACGGCTTGCAGCGCGTGCAGAACGCGGCGCACCGTCCATTGAAGCAGAGGAAAGCGCATTTATGCTGAATGAGGACGGTGTCTGTACGGATGTTGCACCGCGTACCCGTGAAGCAGGCGAGGAATTGATCGAGGAATGTATGCTGCTTGCCAATGAAGCAGCGGCACGGCTTGCAAAATCGAAATCACTGCCGTTTGTATACCGTGTTCATGCGCAGCCGCCGGAAGAAAAGGCAGAGCGCCTTGCATCGGCACTCGACCGTCTGAATATCAAGCATCCTGCGCTGGATGCGCCGAAACCGAAGGATTATGCGCAGATCTTGAAGAATGCGGCAGACAGTCCGCTGAAATCCGCCGTACACCAGATGGTGCTGCGCAGTATGGCGAAGGCAGACTATGAAACAGAACCGGTCGGACATTTCGGACTGGCACTTGCGGATTATGCACATTTTACGTCACCGATTCGCCGCTATCCCGATCTTGCGATCCACCGTATCCTGACGGCATATCTTTCCGGCGAAAAGCCCGAAAATGCACGTAAATTTGCAAATGATGCCGCCGTTGCAGGCAGCGTGACGGAACAGCGTGCCATGCAGCTTGAACGGGACTGCGACGACCGCTACCGTGCAGAATGGGCAAAACAGCATCTCGGCGAGGAATTTGACGGCGTGATCTCCGGACTGACGGAATTTGGCATCTATGTGATGCTGCCGAATACGGCTGAGGGCATGGTGCCGCTGGATGCGCTGACAATGGATGCATATACCTATGACGGCTTCTTCTCGATTCATGCAGAAGGCAGCGGCATGACCTATACGCTCGGAATGCCGATGCGTGTGCAGATCACACGCGCCGATATCAACAGCGGCAATATTGATATGTCACCTGCCGGAACATCCGCCTGATTGGAGTGAAACATGAAAACCTATACAGATGATGAACTGGCTCGCAGAATTTACGGCATTGCATCGGAACGGATGCACGCTGTGCAGCGGGAACTGCCCTGCTCTGAGGAAGTATTCTCCGTTCTGACGGCGGCAAAGCCGGATGCGGTTTCCTATCCGGCAATGGCAAAGCTCTGCAATCCGGATTTTCTGGATGCGGCATATCTGCTGCTGCTCGGCAGACCGGTCGATGAACCGTCACGGGATGCATGGAATGCACAGCTTTCTATGCCTGAAAAGGAATTTCAGACGGTCGTTCTGCAAACGATCGTCCGTTCATCCGAATATCAGAAGCACCGCATTCCGCTGACCGGATGTCCGCTGAAACTCGCAGAGGATGAACCGCAGCAGAATATGCTCATTTCCGCACAGGCGATGCCGGAGCGGCTTGTCCGTATGTATCAGAAAATGCCGCGCTTCATGCAGAAGTGCGCAAAGAAAATTGCCGGAAAGGAGTGAAACGGATGACAAATGTTTATATCGACCTCTCGCGTCTTTGTCTGACACCGTTCACGACCGGCATTCAGCGCGTTGCAAAGGAGATCGTCCTGCGGATGCTCCGGAATGATGCAGTATCCGTGACGCTCCTCTGCACACTCCCCTCGCAGACTTCATGGCGCATTCTGCCGCACGATGCCTTTACCCGTTATTATACCGAGAAAACCGGCAGTCCCTACGGTACGGGCAAAATACAGGTCCTCACGCCGGATGATATCCCGTCCGGCTCTGTTTTTTTTGATATTGACAGTGCATGGAATATGCCGATGCACCGCGGCTGGCTGTTCCCGAAGCTGAAAGCACGCGGCGTGACCGTTGTGCCGCATCTCTATGACCTGATCCCCGTGACCGAGCCGCAGTATTTTCATGAGCAGACGGTACGGCAGTTCCTCTCATGGGTGACAGCCGTTTTGCAGTATGCCGATCATATTATCTGCAATGCAGAGGCAACAAAGGCGGCGCTGCATACGCTTTGTGATTCATTGGATATGCGGACACCGAACTGCACAGTCGTACCGCTCGGCGCAGATTTTGCGAAGAAATCCGCCGATACAGATGATGCCGATACCGAACTGCTGGAGCAGCTTCCGCAGTATCGCTATCTGCTGATGGTCGGAACGATCGAACCGCGCAAAAATCACCGCCTGCTGCTCGATGCCGTACCGCAGCTTGCAAAACGCGGCATCAAGGTCGTATTTGCCGGCAGGATCGGCTGGAATATGGATGAATTTGCAAAGGAAATGGCAAAGCATCCGGAAAAGGGACACAATTTCTTTTTTGCACAGGGCCCGACTGATGCCACGATTCAGGCACTTTACCGGAATGCGCTTGCGGTTGCATTTCCGACGAAAAATGAGGGCTTCGGTCTGCCGATCGTAGAGGCATATCTGCACGGTACGCCGGTGCTTGCCACGGATATTCCGGTACTGCGTGAGGTCGGCGGCAGCCTTGCGGATTATTTCGATAATACGAGCGTGGATTCCCTGCTTGCGGCAGTTGACCGCCTGACAGTCGATGAAGCTGCGTACAGTCAGAAACGTGAGCAGATCGCTGCATACCGTCCGCGGACATGGGATACCGCCGCAGATGAAATGACGGCTGCACTTTGCAGATGCGGCAGGATGCAGGGCGAATTGCCGGAAGATATCCGCGTATCGCAAATGGTCGTACTGACGGCACGCAATGACGACCTGCTCCGGACATTGCCGTATCTGGAAGCAAATATGCCGTTTATCGAGCGTCTGCTTGTGATCTGTCCGCAGCGGAATATTGCGGAATTGCAGGAGAAATGGAACGGCAGACTGCGCCTTGATTTCTTTACGGATGAAGAATTGCTCGCCGGCGAATCTCTGCCGGAAGACCATACCACGCGCAATTTTTATCTGCGCTGCCTGCTGATGCAGAAAGCGCCGCTTGACGATGTATTCATCATGACCGATGACGATTATCGTCCGCTTGTTCCTGTGGAGCAGACATTTTTCCTGCGGTCGGGCAGATATCAGGCATATTACTGCTATGATCTGCGCGAATGGCGCGGTACGCAGGGCGCATATACGTCCTATGACCGCAGTATGTTCCGGACACGCGACTTCCTGACGGCGCAGCATCTCCCGACCTTGCAGTATTCCTCGCATCAGCCGCAGATCATTGACCGGAAACTGTATCTGGAAATGCTGGAAGAATATCCGGATATCATGATGCAGGGGCTTGACGAATGGAGCAGCTATTTCAACCGGAGTATTGCAAAATATCCGTCACGCTTTGCGGCAAGGCGGTACTGTTCGGCGTGCTGGCCGGGTTCGGTATCGGACTGGCAGCTCTGGTGTGAGCCGGAATCGCTGATATTTGAGAATTTCTATGATGCGCTCTATGAAGATCACCGCGTATTTGCAGGGCTTTCAAAGGAGTATGATGCAAAGACGCACACAGCGGATTCTGCTGAGAAGATTCGCAGATGGAGTGCGGAATTATCGAAACAGCGTGCAGAACGTGCCGCGATGCAGACCTATGCAGAGATGTACCGTGACCGGTATTACCGTCTGCCGGAATTTCTGCTGACGGCAGAGGACGGACAGCCGGTTCTGACTGTGCCGCCGCTGCTGTATCTGCCGCAGGGTGCGGTCATCCGGCTGCCGCTGCTGACGGATGATGCCGCAAAGGATATCACAGAGCCGGTCATTTACAGCATTGACGATGAGAACGGCAAGCATATCATTCAGCCGTATGAGCTGAACATATCAGAGGTAGACAGTGGCGTAACGCCGGAGATCATACTGTCGCTGCCGCCTTTTGCATTTCGGGGCATCCTGACGGTTCACTGCGGCGAAAGCACGGCGAATTGTGCTGTATCATGCGTATAAACCGCGCAGGGGGAAGGCTTCTGAGCGTTTCACACAGGCAAATAACTTTTTGACGCGCATATCGTTTATAAACAAATTACCGCGCAGCTGATTGGCGAAGCTGCGCGGTTTTCGTATTATTTATCAGTTATCAGTATATATCCGTTTCCGGCTCTGCAAATGCGTAGCGCATTCCGTTGATGAGCGTCACACCGATGGCAGTACTGCCGGCACGGAATTTCTTGAATTCCATATAAACAGGGCTGATATACTGCATACCGAGCGTGTCATTCAGCAGATAAGGCGGTCTGCCCTCACTGCCGGATACCGTGCTGACGGTGATCGACGAGCAGGAATATGCACGGCGCTTTGCGCAGGAATATGCGGAATTACTGCCGAAATGCTTTTGATATCCCGTCAGGAACAGAATGACCAGACCGATGATACAGCAGAACCAGCCAACGCCTGCAAGGGTGACGTAGACATTGCCGAAGCCCGTCAGCAGCGTAACGCCCGGCAAAAACAGCAGAACACTGCCTGCGATGCAGAGATACATCAGGTTCATGTGCTTGCCGCGTGCATCGTCAAGATACTGCACCAGTTTCTGGTGCTGTTGTTCGGTGATTGTAACTTCCATTGTGATTATCCTTTCTGTTTATGAATGATGTGTGACAAGAGAATCTCCGGCATCGGATACGATGCGGTATCCTGCGGCGTGAATACAGGCGGCAAGATGTTCATAGGACTGCGCCGCTTCTTCTCCGATACAGAGCTTATTCTCATAGAGTTCATAGAGCTTCCGGACATCCTTCGGGCTGAGATTCGGCATCATGACATTGCCGCCGGCTTTCAGTGCAAGCTCACGCCCCTGCGGATGCAGTGCGCCGAATGCAGTTGTCGCCGGGATCAGCGCCTTCGGAAACATCAGCCGCAGCAGTGCAATGATCTTCAGGCTGAAATGCAGTTCGCCGGACGGCTGATCTGCAAAGGGCGTTTCCGGATGTGTGATATACGGCCCGACACCGATCATTGCAGGCTGTAATTCCTGCAAAAAACGAATGTCCGCAAGCAGATCATCTGCTGTCTGATACGGTGAACCGATCATGAAGCCGCTGCCGGTCTGATAGCCGATCGCCTGTAAATCACGCAGACAGCGTTTGCGGTTTTCCGATGACATATTTTCCGGATGCAGTTTCCGGTAATGCGCAGGGGATGCGGTTTCGTGACGCAGAAGATAGCGCCGTGCGCCTGCGTTGTAATAACGCTGATAGCTTTCCCGTGATTTCTCCCCGATCGAAAGCGTGATGCGGCAGTCCGGATATCGTTCCGCGACCGCAGAGACAAGTTCGCAGACCTTATCATCGGTGAAATACGGATCTTCGCCGCCCTGCAATACAAATGTCCTGTATCCAAGTGCGTAGCCCTGTGCGCAGCATTCCAATATCTGTGCATCGGTCAGACGGTAGCGTTCCGTATGCGGATTTCCGGCGCGGATGCCGCAGTAAAAGCAGTTATTTTTGCAGTAATTCGTAAATTCGATCAGACCGCGCAGATAGACCGCATCGCCGTACCATTTGCGGCGTTCGGCATCTGCGGCAGCAAACAATGCGGATTCATCCTGCGTCTCGTTCAGAAAACGGAGCAGTTCTGCGTCTGTCAGATCGTGACAGGCGCGCAGTTTTTCGGTCAGTGCGGCAGTATTCATAGCCAATAGCGATCATCCTGCGGAAGCATTCCGGAAAAGTCACCCTGCTGACCGTGCCAGCCCTCAGGCAGATAACGCATGAAATCCGCACTGCCATTATACTGCGAATAGAGTACGGAATGATCGAAATCGACCAGCAGGGCAGGTGTCAATGCGCTGCGCTGTTCATCCGATTCAGCTTTCATGAAATCATAGGCAAGCTCACCGGCAAAGACTTCCTCTTTTTCGATTTTCTTGAGGAATTCCTTTGCAGTATCACGTTCCAGCAGACGGATGCGGAAGCGGCTGCTGCTGAATTCACCGAAAGAGCCGACTTCTTTGACGAAATCCAGATCACTTTTACCGCGCTGACGGTAGCGTTCGTGGTAGTCATCGTAGTACCGGAGATAGTCCATATTCCAGAGGGATTTTTCGGTACAGTACCAATGGAATTTCTTTTTGAAGAGTACGATCACGATAATATTTTCATCATATACGGGCTGCATAGGCATCAATCCTTTCCTGTGATAGAATCGTGAATATAGTATAGCATATTATCGTGAGAAATGCAATGGGGACGGCGCTTTTTATTGTATTGATATGACTTTTTATTCTATATCGTTAATCCGGATGTAAGATTTGACTTACTGTTCTTTATCTTTTCTTTTGACGTTTGATTTCATTTGCGCCCCCGCGCCCAATAAGATTTAACGTCAGGACGAACGATAAAGAACAGCAAATCCAACGTCGAAAAAATAAATAATGAACAGTAAGCAAATAAAACCAACTATTTTGCCCCCTGCCTATGTGAAACACTCCTGCACGCCCATAGAACCGGGAAACGATAACGGCTGTCGGCACTGCCGACCTGCTTTTCAGCGGCAATGGTTGACAAATCAGAAAGAATGCTGTATAATGAAGCTGGGTAAACTGCCCACAGCCGGAGATACCGGCTGTCTGACGTAATTTGAAGGAGGAATTCAAATGGTAACAGTTACAACTTATGCAGAACTCCGTGAAGCCGTACTGCGCGATGAAACCTGCATCCATCTCGAATCATACGCTAAGCAGTACTACGAAAGAAAAACAGCCGATATGATCGGCGGCGGTGTCATCGGCGCACTCCCGGGACTCCTTGTCGCAGGCCCGATCGGTGCGGCAATCGGCGCATTTGCCGGCGCAGCAATCGGCAATGCCGCAAAAAACAATGAAGCCTCAGAACAGGATATCATCCGATTCCTGATCCGCTATTACCGCAAATCCAGTTCCGGTGTGAACTTTATTGAGCTGACACACAGATAATCCCATTTGTCATAAGCAATCAGGCATCGTATCCGGATACGCATTCCGGATGCGATGTTTTTTTGAGCGTTACAATCAGGCAGGGAGTAAATGACGTATCGCTGCGCGATGCTATTTCAAATGGGTGCCTCTATCGCAGACGCCCAAGCCCCCGAACTCTTTGCACGCTGAGAGCGTTTCGCTCACTGCGGTGAGCGACAAGGGCGCTGCCCCTTGACCTGCGAACTTCTGAAACAGTTCGCTCAACACTTTTATTTTTGTCCGTCGTAGGTTTCTCAACAGACGAAACTTTATTTACCCTTATTTTTTCTGCTCCCATTGCATTTTTCGCAGTTTTATGATATGATATATAAGGATAATTATAATCACAAAGGGAGATATTCTATGTTTCAGCTTCTGAAAACAGAACAGACAGCACGCCGCGGCGTGTTTCATACCGTTCACGGTGATTTCCAGACACCGTGCTTCATGAATGTTGCAACGGCAGGCGCGATCAAAGGCGCTCTTTCAGCGCGTGACCTTGAAGCGGTCAACTGTCAGGTCATGCTCTGCAATACCTATCATCTGCACGTTCGCCCCGGTGACGATATCGTCCGGACAATGGGCGGCTTGCAGGGCTTTACCGGCTGGAAAGGCCCGACACTGACCGATTCCGGCGGATTTCAGGTGTTCAGCCTCGCAAAACTCCGCAAGATCAAAGAGGAAGGCGTCACGTTCCATTCCCATGTGGACGGCAAACGCATTTTCATGGGACCGGAAGAAAGTATGCAGATACAGTCGCATCTCGGCTCGACGATTGCAATGGCGTTCGATGAATGCGTTGAGAATCCTGCCCCGTATCGTTATGCCGCGCAGAGCTGTGACCGCACAACACGCTGGCTCAAACGCTGTAAGGATGAAATGGCGCGTCTGAACAGCCTGCCCGATACGCTGAATCCGCATCAGCTTTTGTTCGGCATCAATCA
Organism: Oscillospiraceae bacterium; assembly: GCA_045628085.1. Taxonomy (GTDB): domain Bacteria; phylum Bacillota; class Clostridia; order Oscillospirales; family Ruminococcaceae; genus Firm-04. The sequence continues at coordinate 31,050 of JAZQOZ010000153.1, forward strand.
GGGCTGTACCTATGCCGATCTCCGTGAACGGCACATGGATGAGATCGCTGCGCTGGATCTGGACGGCTATGCGATCGGCGGTCTGGCTGTCGGTGAGCCGCCGGAAGTCATGTATGACATGATCGAACACGTTGAGCCGCGTATGCCGAAGGAGAAGATCCGCTATCTGATGGGTGTCGGTACGCCGCAGAATATTGTTGAGGGCGTTGCACGCGGCATCGACCTCTTTGACTGCGTGATGCCGAGCCGCAATGCGCGTCATGCGACCGTTTTCACGATGCGCGGCATGATGCACCTGACGAATCAGTGCTTTGCGACCGATCCGCGTCCGATCGAGGAAGGATGTCAGTGCCCGACCTGCCGTAATTTCTCACGCGCCTATATCCGGCATCTGTTCAAGGCAGGCGAACAGCTTGCAGGCAGACTTGCCGTTCAGCATAATCTCTGGTTCTATAATAATCTGATGCAGCAGATCCGCGATCATCTGGATGCAGGTACATTTGCGGATTTCCGCGCACAGTATTCCGATCAGCTCGGAAAACTCTATGACGGACAATAATATCATGATAAATGAATGATACTGACGAAATGAGGTGATCGAATTGTATTATTGCTGCGGCATAACCGAAAAAGGTACGCGCGCAAACAATGAGGATGCATTTCTGATCCGCGGGAGCGTCCGGACAGAAGGCGGCGTACAGACCGGACTTTCTGAGCCGTTCCTGATCGGACTTTGTGACGGCGTATCCGGCGAGCAGGCAGGCGAACTTGCTTCCCGTACCTGCCTTGAACTGCTCTCGCAGGTCGATTATTCATCCCGTATCAATCTGAAACGCCGCATTCTTGATATCCATACGACGATCGCAGAGCAGAGCGTCATGCAGAAAAGCACCGCCAATATGCAGACTACACTCTGCGGCATTGCAGTCGATGAAAATGAGGGACTGCATTGCTTCAATGTCGGCGATTCGAGGATATACCGTTACCGCGGCGGTACGCTCGAACAGCTCAGCCGCGATCAGACGCTTGTGCAGATGCTCTATGAGGAGGGCAGTATTTCCATTGAGGAAAAGCGTGTCCATGCGCACCGTCATATTGTCATGCCCGTGATCGGCAATCTGGAGGCTGAACCCAAGCCGGAGGTCATTGTCTATCCGGACGGAATGCGGCTCGGAGATGTGCTTTTGCTCTGCTCGGATGGTCTGAGCGACTATGTCACGACATTTGAAATGGAAGAAGTTCTGGCGAAACCAAAGCCGCTGCCCAAACGTCTGCATGAGCTTGTGATCCTCGCGCTCGCAAACGGCGGCAAGGATAATATCACGGTTTCGGCACTCGTGCGCTATCCGGATGAAGTCCCGATCCCCGGCATCAATGTGCCGCATATTCCACCGAACGATACAGCAAAAGAATAACATATTGTGAGATAACAGGGCTGACTGAAATAATGCGTGATATCAGAATGAAAAAGGGGGGATGTTGATGGCGACAAAAGTTGTACGCTTAAAGCTTATCATTGAACAGCATGATGCAGACAATCAGCCTGTCGATTTCAAAAATGTCAACAAAATTTTATGGGAGCTTCAACAGCAAACCCGCGAGATTAAAAATAAAGCCATTCAGCTTTGCTGGGAATGGAACAATTTTTCCAGTGATTATCATAAAGAGCATGGTACATACCCAAAAGACAAAGATATATTAAAATATTCACTAAGAGGATTTGTCAATGACAAATTCAAGCAGGGAAATGACCTTTATTCCGGAAATTGCTCAACAACAATTCAAAGCGTCTGTCAGGAATTCCAGAATGCGAAAACGGAAATTATCAAGGGAACGCGCTCCATTATTTCATACAAAAGCAATCAACCGTTGGATATACATAACAAATGTATCACGATCTTATTCGAGGACGGTGTATATACGGCTGACCTCAAGCTGTTGAATCGGGCAGGTACGAAAAAATACAATTTTGCTTCATCTGCGATACATTTCAAAATTCTTGTGCGGGATCAGTCCACAAGAACCATATTGCAGCGCATCATTGACGGCACTTATTCAGTCAGTGCAAGCAAACTGATATACAAGGATAAATTCTGGTATCTGAATCTGTCTTATTCATTTGAAGCGAAAGCCGTTGCTGAATTGGATCAGGACAAAATTCTCGGAGTGGATCTGGGAATCGTTTATCCTCTTTGTGCATCAGTATTCGGAGATTATAATCGTCTGACGATTCAAGGCGGAGAAATTGAAGAATTCCGGCGCAGAGTGGAGCAACGAAAGAAATCTTTGCTGCATCAGGGAAAAAACTGCGGTGACGGCAGAATCGGTCACGGCATCCGGACACGGAATAAGCCTGTTTACGATATTGAGGACAAAATTGCCCGCTTTCGGGATACCGCCAATCACAAATACAGCCGCAAGCTGATCGAATTTGCTGTGCAGAATCATTGCGGCATCATTCAAATGGAGGATTTGAAAGGTATCACGAATCACGCAGACCGATTTTTGAAAAACTGGTCATATTTTGATCTGCAAACGAAAATCGAATATAAAGCGGCTGAAGCCGGCATCAAGGTCGTATATATTGCACCGAAGTATACCAGTCAACGATGCAGCCGATGCGGATTCATTGACAAAGCGAACCATCCGTTACAAGCAAAATTCAAATGCCTGCAATGCGGCTTTGCAGAAAATGCTGATTACAATGCAAGTCAGAATATCAGTATCAAAGATATTGATAAGCTGATAAATTCCGATCAATCTCAAAGTGCGAATGATAAGTAAACATTCATTCTTCGGGCGACTTGGCGTCCGTAAATCGAGAAAGTGTGCGTAAGTCTGTTTTCAAACAGCGGTAAATACACTCGATAAGGTAAACGATATACATATTAATCCGTATATCCCTTACACTTACCCATGAGAAACGCATTTTCGCGTGCGAAACTGCCTGCGAGCGATGCTTTGCTCTTGCAACTCACGCGCGTAGGTGTAATGCAAGA
>JAZQOZ010000154.1:0-5406 GCA_045628085.1 Oscillospiraceae bacterium
TCTGCATTCGGTGAATGCGGTAAGAATAATATCCGTATTTCCTATGCATATTCATTGAAGCATCTGACTGAGGCGGCAAACCGCATCGAGCATTTCCTGCAAAAATATCATAAATAAAATAAAACCTGCCGTTTTCATAAGAAAGATACTCATATAGAAGTTTTAAGCCATAGTATTTCTGATTTACAGTCAGAAGTACTATGGCGTTTTTATTGACAATGCAGCAATGTTATGCTATAATTGTTACGAACATAAATCGGAATTTTCGGAGGAATCATAATGCCCTCAAAAAGTGTTTTTGTTGGAAGCTGGTCATATTTAATGCCTAATACGAATGCTGACTCGGATGGGCGTATTGTTCTGATTGAGAAGCTATCATTCGGACCTTGTGAAGTGTATGAATGGGGCATAGATAACAATGGCTTACCGTATGAGGAATATAAATGGTGTGAAAATGAGTATTATAAGGATGAAAGTTATTTTAAGCACATAACAAAAAAGGAATTAACAAAACAAATTGAGAGTGTAATCCATGTATTTACAGAGAATGAATTACCTGAATGGGCAAACATCTATTATAAAATACTTGATTGGTTAAATACTGATTTATCTTAGCAACCGTATATAAATAGAATGCCCCTAAGCGCTTAAACGCTTGGGGGCAAAACTTCTATATGGGTATCTGCCTTAAGCGGCAGGTTTTTTCTTCATGATTGATCTATCGGAGAAACAACTTCTTTACTGTCTGCGGGCTGCTGCGCGATATCTTCCAGCAAAATCAAATGCTGCAAATACGGGCTGTCCGATTCATCATCATCGTCATGAAATAATCCGGAATCCTCAATATGACCGGATATTTCGAGTTTCTCTTTTAGAAATTCCGGTGTCAGTTCGCCGTCCTTTACGCGTTCATCAAGCCGTTCCATGACAAGCTGCCGGATCAGCGTGTAGAATACCGCAAACAGCGGTACACCGATGATCAGACCGATGATACCGAATAATCCGCCGCCGAGCATACAGGCGAACAGTTCCCAGAATGCAGGCAGTCCGATCGACGAGCCGACAATTTTCGGATCAAGGATATTGCAGTCAAATTGCTGCAATGCAATAATAAATATCAGAAAATACAGCGCTTTCAGCGGATTCTCCAATAAAATCAGCAATACGCACGGTATTGCACCGATCACCGGACCGAAATACGGGATCATATTCGTTGTACGATGATCACAGCGATCAGTGTTGTATACGGCGTACCGATGATCGTGACACCGATGAAGCAGATCATACCGATAATCAGGGAATCAATCAGCTTTCCGATCGCCGCCGTACCGAATGTCTGGTTTGCAGTCGTCATCTGCTTGTCGATCCAGTCAGCGGTTTTCGGTTTGCATACCGCATAGAGGATCTGTTTCCATTGGCGTACAAAGCGCGTCCGGCTGATGAGCAGATAAACAGCGATGATAAAGCCGACGATCACGGCATACAGAAATCCGAGCGTACTGCTTGCACCGGATGCGACCGCAGACAGGATCTTCTGCGAAATATCCATCGGATCAACTTCGCCCATTCCAAGCGACGTTGCAGAAAAATTCTCCTGCAGATCACGCAGATATTCGGCAAACATATTATCGGCATGAAGCAGTTTCTCAGCTTTCTCCATAAGAATATCAAAATAGACCGGCAGCTTTTCGATCGCCGTTGAAAGACCGTTCACGACCTGAGAAAATGTTGCAGTGATGAGCAATGCGATCGAACCGATAAACAGCAGCACAACCAGAAATGAACTGATGCCGCGCGGCAGGATCGCAAGCTTTGGATGCTTCCGGATCGGCTTTGCAAGGAGTTTACGGAATCGCTTTTCCAGAACAGATGCCGCCGGAGTCAGCAGATATGCAAAAACAAATCCGGCAAATACGGGAGAAAGTGCCGATGCAATTTTCCGGAAAAAATGCGCAACATCACTGAAATGAATGAACGCAAAGGTCAGTGTGATACATCCTGCAAGCACCATAAAAAGCGTGATCGGGCGCATTTTTGATAGAACGATCGGTTCTTTCACTTGCCGTTTCATGGCGATCCCCCCTTTTACTGCATTATAACACATAAAACAAAAAATTGCAATGGGAAAACAAAAACAGTCAGAGCAGCCGGCAGTGCCGACTGCCGTTATCGCTTCCCGGTTCTATAAGCGTGCAGGGATAAGATTTCTAAGCGTTTCACATAAGCAGGGAGTAAATGGCGAACAATTATAAAAGTTTTGAGTGCATCGCCCTAAGTCGCGCTCCGCAGGGATGCCCTGCGATAGATGGCACTCCTATACAGGGTATGGGACTTTATCGACAAGCTGAATACTTTTCTATTTCTCCCCATTGCATTCAATACGATAATATGGTATAATACAAATAGCCTTTCCGGATCAGATTTTCCACCCCGTTTCCATTCGTTCAGAAAGGAGCATCAATATGTCCATACAGGATTATTCAAAAGCACAGAAACTCGCCGAAAAACAATACCGGCAGGCAGTTTCGCACGGTGCTTATCCATATCTTCCGGCGCTGGAAGATATCCTGCGTGAAAATGAAGTTGACGGACAGCTTCCGCTCGGACAGCTCGAAATTCCGCTTTCTCTGATCGCAGGAACAGCTCAGGCAGAACGTACTTCTGCATTTGCTTCCAATTTTATGCCGCTGCTCGATTATGATACTGAATTCGGCAGCAAATGGTCACTGCTTTGTGATTCGGTCAATGAAATCGGGCTTCGTGAACCGATCACCGTTATGGAATATATGCAGCGCTTTTATGTCTGTGAGGGCAATAAGCGCGTCAGTGTGTCCAAATATAACGGCGCAGTCAGCATTGAAGCAAAAGTCACGCGGATCATCCCCAAACCGAATGAAACCGCTGAATATCAAATCTATACGGAATTTATCGAATTTTACCGCATTGCAGGGATCTATGAGATCGAGATGACGCAGCCCGGCGCATTTCCGCGCCTGATCCAGGTCATTACGCCGACCGATCTGCCGGATGATCCGGATGAAAAACGTCCGCCTGCTCCGCCGTGGCCGGATGAACTGCGTCGGGATGTCAAATTCCTCTATACGGTTTTCTCCGACTATTATCTTGCAAAATATGAGCAGCGGCTTCCGCTGACCGCCGGTGATGCATTCCTGCATTTTCTGGAGATCTACGGCTTTGAACAGGTGCGCGGTCTTTCCTCTCTGGAGCTGCACCGCAGAATTGACCGCATTCGTGAGGAATTTCGTGTTCTCGGCAGCAACAATCCGACTTCGCATATCCTGAATCCGACCGATGTTTCACGCAAAGTCGCGCTGACAAAGAAGATCCAGCTCACCGGTGCTTCCGTTCTGCATATTGCATTCCTGTTTCCGAAAGATCCGCAGGGCTCCGGCTGGAGTTATAATCACGAGATCGGCAGGCGCTATCTCGAAGATACATTCGGAGATTCGATCACCACGACTTCTTTTATCTGTGAAGCAGACGATGCAGAGCCGGTCATTGAACAGGCGATCGCAGAGGGATGCCGCCTGATCTTTACAACATCTCCCGTTTATCACGCAGTCAGTATGCGTATGGCTGTTGCACATCCGGAAGTCATTCTCGTCAACTGCTCCGTGAATACCGCATACAAACAGCTCCGCACCTACTATCTCCGCATCTATGAAGCGAAATTCATAACCGGTCTGATCGCAGGCTCTATGACGGAAAATGAACGTGTCGGCTATATTGCAGATTATCCGATCCTGGGGATCCCGTCGTCGATCAGTGCCTTTGCGCTCGGTGTCAAAATGGTCAATCCGCGTGCAATGGTCTATCTGGACTGGTCAACACTGGAAAACCATGATCCGCTTGAATACTTCCGCAGCAAGGGGATCGACCTGATCTCCGACCGCGATATCAATGCACCGCTTCTGGACGATACCGGATTCGGCTTATACGGAATGTACGGCGGCGTATCGTTCCGGCTGGCTGCACCGGTCTGGAACTGGGGCAGTCTCTATGAAGACCTTGTACGCTCCGTGCTGATCGGCGCATGGAAAAATGACGGCAATCAGAACGAAACACAGGCACTCAATTACTACTGGGGAATGTCATCCGGTGCGATCGACGTTGCAGTATCCAGCAGACTGCCAAGCGGTACACAGCGGCTTGTCAAGCTCATGCAGAATGAGATCGCAAACGGCGGCTTTCAGCCGTTCAGCGGCCCGATCTACGGACAGGACGGTATCTGTAAGGTGGAACAGGATCAGTTCCTGACACCGGATGAGATCATCCGTTCAGACTGGCTGCCGGATAATGTTGTCGGCAGACTGCCGGATATTTCCGAGATTGATCCGCGATTCCGCGAATTTGCAAAGTGGCACAGTATACGCGGATAATACTATTATAAATAGTATATCCTGTGAGAACGCAGTTTCTTCCGATTCCATAAGAAAACATACCAATCATCATCATTCAGTTTCAGCAACGGTTCTGCTTCTGTTTTAGGGGAAACGATTCCGAAATAGGAGAAGTATAAGCATGAAAATCATGGTCATGTCTGATGTTGAATCGTCATATATCTGGGATCATTATAAACCGGGGATGTTTGAGGGCGTAGACCTGATTCTGTCCGCCGGCGACCTGAATCCGCGGTATCTGACGTTTGTTGAGACATTTTCTAATGTTCCCCTGCTCTATATTCACGGCAACCATGACGAAAAATACAAGGCAACACCGCCGGAAGGATGTATCTGCATTGAGGACAGCATTGTGGAATATCAGGGCATCCGTATTCTTGGACTGGGCGGCAGTATGCGATACCGGAACGGCACGCATCAGTATTCCGAAAAGGATATGCAGAAGCGCATCCGGCATCTCTGGCTGAAACTCCGTTCATACGGTGGATTTGATATTCTGCTGACACACGCGCCGACTGCCGGATTTCACGACGGAACAGACCTCTGTCATCAGGGATTTGAAGCATTCGGTGCGCTGATCGAAAAATATCAGCCGAAGTATCATATTCACGGTCATGTTCACATGAATTACGGAATGCAGACACCGCGCATCTCGCAGAATCTACAGACGACCGTTATCAACGCATACCGCACATATACATTCGATTACGATAAAACAGAATAACGGCAGATTATGGCTGCCATCAGACTATATTTACAAGCCGGAGCGGAATCTCACACAGATTCCGCTTTTTCTTTTGCATCCGAAACAATTTTTTTCGTATTACATATAATATTTTATTAGAAATAAACTATACGTATAATAGCCGCAAAACCTTGATTTTTTAGTGAAAATGTGCTATAATATATTGAATTCTTATACCGAGGACTGAAAGGAAACTGATTATGTCAAGGAATCACGATACAAATAGTAAAAAACCGTTTG
>JAZQOZ010000155.1:0-1803 GCA_045628085.1 Oscillospiraceae bacterium
GCCGCCGTTCAGCGTAACCGGATCGGACTTGCCGCCCATTGTGATATTTTCGATCAGTTTCAGGCCTTCCGATGTTTCCTCGACATAGACGATTTTCGGCTTCTGATAGTAGACGTAATAGATCTTCTGATCGCCGAGCGGTGTTTTACTGCTGTCGCTGCTGATATAGTAATCATAGATCTGCGTATTTTGGCTGTCCACAAGGCTGTACGAAACTGTGCTGATATCGCCTGCTTTCTCAACGATGCCGGAATCATCCTCTGTTCCGTAAATGATCCCTGCCAGCGCATAATCATTCATATCGCCTTTGAACAGACCGCTTGATACATCTTTCAGCGTGATCGAATTCGTGCTTGGGAAGTTTTTGATATAAATATCATTTGCAGTGTTTCTGTGATCAGCGTCAGACTGTACGATCTCGCCGTTCCGGATCAGCGCGATATGCAGCTCGACTTCCGGTTTCCGCGTATTGGTGAATGTCACCTTTTGGTCGGTGCTGTTCGAGGCTGCGGTAAAGTTGTAGGTCAGATTGTCTTTCCGGTTTGTTCCGCCGTTGTTGTCGGTAGAGAAATCATCTTTCGGTGTCTGGATGATCGTGATTCTTTGGTAAGTCTCAGTCTCCTGATACTTTTTTCCATAATAAGTAGTCCAGCCGACTACCTTTGTACCACCGTTCGGCTCTGAAGATAACGTTGAATCCGGTTCTGCTGCAACATACGTCGAAAATAACGTATAATCTTCACTTTGACCGTCAGATAAATTGATTTTTCCAGACATTTCTTTAATCTCGTTTGTCACGCTGCCTGTCAGTTTAGAATCTGGATTGGGATTTTGGACTAAATTGTATACATAGTTTGGTTTTAAAAAACTGCCTTTATTTACTCTTTCGTAATAATACGTAACGTCATACGTATTGGTGATTTCTTCGACCTTGACAGTATACTCGAATTCCGCGTCCATATCCCCTGCAAGACCGATCGTCTTTTCATCGAGCGTGACGATCACAGGTTTGCTCGGATAATACACAACATAGGGCTGGATATCGTACCCGCAGTTGATCCATGTAGAACCGTCTGTTGTATACTGATAGCCGCGCCATGTTTTCCGGAACTGCAAAGTCGGTCTGTCATTATCAGTATTCGATACACGCGTGATAATATGCAAGCCGGTTGTATCCGCTGCACTCGGATCACCGATCGCAAAAGAATAATACGGATACTTGTTTTTATCAGTATTGTTCAGATAGTTGCGCGGTGTCAGCGTTCCCATATTGTATGGATCAGAATCGGTTTTTGAAGGTGCATTACTGACTGTGACCTTTGACAGCTTGCCGGAATTGTCCAGTTCGACATATCCGATATTCAGATTTTCCGGCGATTTGTAATACACGAAATACAATTCGCAGTCGTCCGGCATCTTTTCCGGTTTGTTTTCGGCGTCGTTTTCATAAGTCAGCCAGACACAGCGTTTATCCGAATTGTAGCTGATGCTCTGAATGATCTTTGCATCGGAAACAGAATTTATGTCCTTTGCGGCACATAAAAACGCATATTTATATCCTGTCGGAACATCGACATACGTTTTCGCCGTATTGCCGCCCGTATCAAACGTAATATTCGTATCACTTTTGATCTGGATCGTGTTGATTGCCTTGCCGGATGTATCCTTTTTCAGCCAGCTATCGACATTTTTCAGTGTTTCTTCGGATGAATCCACAACATGGATCGGAACTTCGAGCTTATCCCAGTAACCATAAAGCGTCATCTCTCCGGTGACAGGCTTGCTGAAATCATACGCGATCGC